>NZ_JBBDQW010000005.1:181227-201942 GCF_040905785.1 Tistlia sp. | reverse complement strand
CAGATCCCGGTCTTCTTCGCGCTCTACAAGGTGCTGTTCGTCACCATCGAGATGCGCCACGCTCCCTTCTTCGGCTGGATCCAGGATCTCTCGGCGCCCGACCCGACGACGGTGCTGAACCTCTTCGGCCTGCTGCCCTGGGACCGCCCGGAGCTCGGCGCGCTGGACATCGTCAACCTCGGCGTCTGGCCGCTGCTGATGGGCCTGACCATGTTCCTGCAGCAGCGCCTGAACCCGCAGCCGGCCGACCCGATCCAGGCCAAGATCTTCACCTTCATGCCGATCATGTTCACCTTTTTGCTGGCGCACTTCCCAGCCGGCCTGGTGATCTACTGGACCTGGAACAACACGCTCTCGATCGTTCAGCAGGCCTTCATCATGAAGCGCCTGGGCGTGCCTTTCGGCGGCAAGCAGGATTTCATGCCGGGCTTCAAGGGCGGCACCCGGGCCGCCGCCAAGGGTTCGGGCAAGGGCGCGGCCAAGGACAAGGGCGACGCCAAGGGCGTCGAGGAGACGGAGGCCTCGGACGAGCCCCGGCGCGAGCCCGCGGAGGCGCCGCTCGCGATCGCCGATGGCAGCGCTGCCGAGGCGCCGGCCGCCAAGCCGGCCGCCGCCGGCTCGGCCAAGCCCCGGGCCAAGAAGGGCGCCTCCCGGTCGCGCGGACGCAATCGCGGCAAGGCCAGGTAACCGCCGATGACCGGCGCCGGGGAGAAGCGGGGGCAGAGTCCGGGCAGCGACGCACCCGCCGCGGAGATACCCGTCGGGGCGGCGCCTGGCGAAAGCGAGGCCCAGGCGGCCTTGCTCGAGGCCGGCCGCAAGCTCTTCGCGCAGCGCTGCGATTTCATCATGGCCGGCGTCAAGCCGGACGACGTCCCGGCCTCGGCACAGCCGGAGATCGCCTTCGCAGGTCGCTCCAACGTCGGCAAGTCGAGCCTGGTCAACGCCCTGACCGGCCGCAAGACCCTGGCGCGCGCCTCGAACACGCCGGGGCGCACGCGCCAGCTGATCTTCTTCGATCTCGGCGGCCGGCTGATGCTGGTCGATCTGCCGGGCTACGGCTACGCCAAGGCCCCGAAGCAGGAGGTGGCGCTCTGGACCGCCCTGACCCGCTCCTACCTGAAGGGCCGCCCGCAGCTGCGCCGGGTGCTGCTGCTGATCGACTCGCGGCACGGCGTCAAGGTCAGCGACCTGGAGGTCATGCGTGCGCTCGACCAGGCCGCGGTTTCCTATCAGGCGGTGCTGACCAAGGCCGACAAGATCAAGCCGGCGGACCTGCGGCGCCGCGCCGAGGAGACCGCCGCCGAGCTGGCCAAGCACGTCGCCGCCCATCCCGAGGTGGCCGTGACCAGCGCCGAGACCGGCCTGGGCATCGCCGAGCTGCGCGCCGAGCTGGCGGCGCTGGCGCCGGCCGTCTGAGCGGCGCGCCCCGAGGGGGCGGGCCGGGCCGCCGAGCCAGATCAGGCCCTTAGACCGTGGCCTTAGCCGATTCCACCGGAGACCGTTCTGCACTATGGTGCGCGCCGTCGCCCGGAACGGGCCGGACGGGGAGGACTGCATGGCCGCGCATCGCAACATCGCCGAGACCAAGAACTGGCTGCGCACCGCCGAGACGATCACAGAGGCGCTGCCCTTCATGCGCCGCTACGCCGGCAAGAACGTGGTGGTCAAGTACGGCGGCCATGCCATGGGCGACCGCAAGCTGGCCGCGCAGTTCGCCCGCGACGTCGTGCTGCTGCGCCAGGTCGGGGTCAACCCGATCGTGGTTCACGGCGGCGGGCCGCAGATCGGCGAGATGCTCGAGCGCCTGGCGGTCAAGAGCGAGTTCGTCGACGGCCTGCGCGTGACCGACGCCGAGACCGTCGACATCGTCGAGATGGTCCTGTCGGGCTCGATCAACAAAGCCATCGTCGCCGCCATCAACGAGGCCGGCGGCACCGCGATCGGCGTCTCGGGCAAGGACGGCGGCCTGATCCAGGCCCGCAAGCTGCGGCGCACGCGCCGCGACCCCGACTCGAATATCGAGAAGATCCTCGACCTCGGCTTCGTCGGCGAGCCGCGCCATGTCAATCCGCAGGTCCTGGAGAACCTTCAGCAGGCCGGCATGATCCCGGTGATCGCGCCGATCGGCGTCGGGGCCGGCGGCGAGACCTACAACATCAACGCCGACACCGTCGCCGGCGCGGTCGCCGGCGCGGTCGGGGCGCTGCGCCTGCTGCTGCTGACCGACGTCGCCGGCGTGCTCGACAAGGAGGGGCGCCTGATCGCCGAGCTCACGACCGAGGAGGTCGCCCTGCTGCAGGCCGACGGCACCATCTCCGGCGGCATGATCCCGAAGCTGGAGACCTGCATCCAGGCGGTCGAGGAGGGCGTCGAGGCCGCCGTCATCCTGGACGGCCGTGTGCCGCACGCGATGCTGCTCGAGATCTTCACCGACCGCGGCATCGGGACCCTGGTGCGGCGCTGAAGCGGCCGACTCCCGTTCGCGCCCTCAGAGCTTGCCGGCGCCGTCTGCCATGACGCGGCACAGCTGGGCCAGCGCCTCACGGCTGCGCTCGTCGTTGATCCGGGCGAAGTTGCGCGCCACGTCGAGGCTCATCCGCTGCCGCTCCGGCATCTGCTCGCAGGGCTGGGTCGGGTCGAACTCGTCGAAGAAGTAGCCGACCTCGACCTCGAGCGCCTGGGCCAGCTCGTAAAGCCGGCCGGCCGAGACACGGTTGATGCCCCGCTCGTACTTGTGGGCCTGCTGGTAGGTCACGCCGATCATCTCGGCCAGACGCTGCTGGGTCAGGCCGAGCAGGATTCGTCTTTCGCGGATCCGGCGGCCGACGTGCCGCTCGATCTTCGCTTCGATGTTCTGAATATTCGGCACGTGCGAAACCTAAAGTTACCAGACCGGCGATTCCACACCGTTCGCGAGACATGATGCTCGCGGCCAAACGTCCGAATCAACGGAAAGTTACAGTCCGAGTGTAAATTCCCGCGATCACGACGCGGTGAGTGTGACTGATCTAGTCTAGGAGCGGCCAAATCTAAAGGACGGCAATTGGCTGATATCTTACATATTTAATAATATGTCTGAGAAGCGTTCTTAAGCGGGAGGTCGCCGCGCTCAGGGAAGGTAGCACCCCGCCAGCCTGGCGCGCTGCTCTACCAGAGCGAGAACACAGTCGATCGTCGGCGTTTCAACGCCGACCAGGCGGCCGAGCTCGGAAACGACGCCGACCAGGGCGTCGATCTCCAGGCTCCGGCCGCGCTCCAGGTCCTGCAGCATCGAGGTCTTGTGGGCGCCGACTTCGGCGGCCCCCTCGATCCGCCGGTCGACGTCGAGCGAGAAGCGCACGCCCAGGGTTTCCGCGACCGCCTGGCCCTCGACCATCATGGCCCGCACGACCGCGCGCGTCGCCGGCTCTCCGGCGATCTGCTCCAGGGTGCCGCCGGTCAGCGCCGAGACCGGATTGAAGGAGAGGTTGCCCCAGAGCTTGAGCCAGATGTCGTCGCGGATGCGCGGTCTGACCGGCGCCTTCAGGCCAGCCGCGCCCATCAGCTTGGAAAGTGCCGAGACCCGCTCCGAGCGGCTGCCGTCCGGTTCGCCGAGCATGAAGCGGTTGCCGTAGGTGTGGCGTACCCGACCGGGCTCGACCAGCTCGGTCGCCGGGTAGACGACGCAGCCGATGCAGCGCTCCGGCGGAATTAGGCGCCACAGCCGGCCGCCGGGATCGACCCGCTCGAGGCGTCGACCCTCGTGCGGCCCACCGTGGCGGTGGAAGTACCACCAGGGAATGCCGTTCTGGGCGGTGACCACCGCGGTTTCGGCGCCGAGCAGCGGCTGCAGGCTGTCGGCGACCTGCGGCAGCGACGGCGCCTTGAGCGTGACCACGACATAGTCTTGCGGCCCGGCCTCGGCCGGGTCGTCGGTCGCCGCGACGCGCGCGCGGCGCGTCTCGCCCTCGATCTCCAGGGTCAGCCCGTCGCTGCGCATCGCCGCCAGGTGCGGGCCGCGGGCGATCAGGGTGACGTCGGCGCCGGCCTCGGCGAGCAGTACGCCCAGGTAGCCGCCGATCGCCCCGGCGCCGAAGATGCAGACCTTCATGCCCTCGTCTCCTTCGCGCCCGGTCTTCCCGCCACGGGCCGCCCCGTCACTCGGCCAACCCGAGCTGCCGGGCCAGGCCGATGCGCTGCAGCTTGCCTGTCGGCCCCTTGGGGATCTCCTCCAGGAACACCCAGCGGCGCGGCACCTTGAAGTCGGCGAGCCGCTCCGCCGCGAAGGCGCGCAGCGCCTGCTCGTCGGCCTCCTGGCCCTCCCTCAGCACGATCGCGGCGGCGACCTCCTCGCCGAGCTTGGGGTGCGGCAGGGCAAAGGTGACGGCCTGGCCGACCGCGGGATGGTCGAGCAGCACCTCGTCGACCTCGCGCGGGCTTATCTTCTCGCCGCCGCGGTTGATGATCTCCTTGAGTCGTCCGGTGATCGTCAGGAAGCCGTCGGCGTCGAAGGTGCCCTGGTCGCCGGTGCGGAACCAGCCGTCGCGGAACGACTGGCGGTTGGCCTCGGGGTTCGCCTGGTAGCCGGGCGTCACGTTGGGGCCCTTGATCGCGACCTCGCCGACCGCGCCGGTCGGCAGGCTGCGCCAGTCGTCGTCGAGCACCCGGACTTGCGGGCCGGCCGGCACGCCGACGCTGCCCGGCTTGCGCTGGCCGGGCGGCAGCTGGTTGCTGGTCATCTGGTGGGCTGCCTCGGTCATGCCGTAGGACTCGATCACCGGGCAGCCGAAGGTCGCCTCCAGGGCGAGCATGACCTGGGGCGGCAGCGAGGAGGAGGACGAGCGGATGAAGCGCAGGGCCGCCGCCCGCGCGGCCTCGGGCTGGCGGTCGGCGCGCGCCAGGATCGCCTGGTGCATGGTCGGCACGGCCGTGTACCAGCTGGCCTGGTCCCCGGCGAGCCAGCCCATGAACTTCAGGGCGTTGAAGCCGGGCGTGCAGACCACGCTGCCGCCGGCGCCGAGCGACGACAGGACCGCGGCGATCAGGCCGTGGATGTGGAACAGGGGCATGATGTTGAGGCAGCGGTCGCCCGGGCCGAGCCGCAGGACCTCCCCGATGTGCCGGGCCGAGGCGAGCAGGTTGCACTGCATCAGCGGCACCACCTTGGGTCGCGAGGTCGTGCCGGAGGTGTGCAGCACCAGCGCCTCGTCCTCCGCGCCGGCAGGTCGGCCGCGTTCGGCCGCGCTGCCCTTGCCGGCCAGCTCGAAGACGCCGGCGGCCGCGCCCTGGGGGACCGCGAGCTCGAGCAGCGGCAGGCCGCGCGCGGCGGCCAGCGCGCGCACCGGGCTGTCGACGCCCTCGGCCAGAACGATCGCCCGGGCATCGAGATCGTCGAGGTAGAAGGCGAACTCCTCGGCGCGGTAGGCGGGGTTGAGCGGCGCCGCCGAGGCGTGGCTGGCGACGCCCAGGAAGGCCGCGGCCATCTCCGGCCCGTTGGGCAGCACGATGGCGACGCGGTCGCCCGCCGCGATGCCGCGGGCGGCCAGGGCGCTGCCGACCCGGCGGACCTGCTGGGCCAGGCCGCCGCGGGTCAGCGCCGGCCGTTCGGGCGCGAGCAGGGCCGGGGCCCCCTCGTCACCGGCAAGAAGCAGGGCGAAGAGGCTGTCGGCCTCGCACAGGTCGCTCATGGGCGGCAGGCTCCGGGGCTGGGCGGTGGTGGAGCGGCCACGCTAGCAGCGGCGCGTCGGCCGTGCCACCGCCGGCTTGTCGCCGAGGAGTGGGAGCGATCGGCAGGGCGGGCGGGGAGCGGAAGGAAGGCTTGGGACCCGGGCGCGGGTCAGACGCGCACCGAGAAGAGCCGCGGCGCTTCGCTGTAGCGGGTCGGCTCGGCGCCGGCCTTGCGATAGGCCTCGCTGGCCTGCTCGAGCGGGCTGCGGCTGTCGGCTGTCTCGCTCGCCGAGAGCGGCGGCGCGAGGAAGGGTGCGGCGAGGCTCGTCGGCAGCGGAGCGCCGTCAGGCGTCCCGCGCCGCCCCGCTGCGTCCTCCCCGGGCCGGCGCTGCCGGGGGGCCTCGACCGGCTCGATCGCGCGCGCCGCGCGCGCGTCGCCGAAGGCGGGCGAGGGCCTGGCGGAAACGCCGCTTGCGGGAATCGAGAGAGGCGTGACGCTGGTCATTCGAATGATCGAAGAATTGCCATCTGGAAATGCAGGGACAGCTATGCATCGCGAAGATAAGCGTGCTTTTCCCGCAAAACAAGATCAAATGCCGAGGAGCAGGCCTCGTTAACCATATCGTCTGCCGGTCGACGCAACGCTCGGCGGTTTTTTGGCCCGGCAGCCGAACTCCTGCGTGCAGGGGGTTTCATTGATTTTTAAGAGCTTGCGCTCGATCCTCTGGCCACGGACCGTCACGATCGCGTCGCCCAGGTAGCAGGATCGACGAGCGGTCGGATCGAGAGCCAGGTAGGAGTCCAGGGATCTTGCCGCCTGTGGAAGCGAAGGTGCGAGAAGAGCAGGCCGCGGGTCTCTGGCAAGCCGCCGTGACCGCCGCCGGCGATCTCGCCTATCAGTGGGACCTCCGGTCCGACCGGCTCGAGTGGGGCGGCGCTGTTGAAACTCTGTTCGGCGGCACCGGGCCGCGCGCCCCGGCCGACGGCAAGGCCTTCGGCAACCGCATCAATCCCGAGGATCGGGCGCGCCGCAGCCGGGCGCTGGCCGATCATCTGGAGGGTGCCCCCGACTACGACGTCGAGTACCGCGTGCGCGCCGACAACGGCGAGTTCCACTGGGTCCACGATCGCGGCCGGGTCGAGCGCGACCGCACCGGCGCGGCGAACCGCCTGCGTGGCACGCTGCGTCGGATCAATCGCCGAAAGCTCAACGAGGCGCGCCTGGAGTACCTCGCGAACTTCGACGAGCTGACCGGGCACTTCAACAAGCTGCGCCTGCGCGAGGCCCTGGAGTACATGCTCTCGGACGCCCTGAGGGCAGGGCGCACCGGCGCCTTCCTGGCCGTCGGCATCGACTCCCTCGACCGAATCAACCGGGCCTACGGTTCGGAGCTAGGCGACGTCGTCCTGATCGAGATCGGCCGCCGCCTGGACCGCTGCCTGCGGACGAACGACGTGGTCGGACGCCTCGGTGGCGACCGCTTCGGGGTGGTGCTCAACGGCTGCACCGCCGCCGAGGCGCTGCAGACCGCCGAGCGGATCTTGAATGTGGTGCGCCGCAGCGCCGTCGACACCGTCGCCGGGCCGGTCCACGTCTCGATCTCGACCGGAATCCTGCTGTTCCCCGGACAGGCCCATACCGCGCTCGACGCCATGGCGAAGGCCGAGGGCGCGCTTCTGAAGGCAAAGACCTCAGGGCGCGACTGCTCGGCGCTCTACGAGCTGACCGACGAACAGCAGCGCGGCTTCCGCGACGCCATGGAGATCGGCGAGCAGGTCAAGACGGCCCTGCGCGAGCATCGCCTTCAGCTCGCCTACCAGCCGATCGTCCTCGCCGAGGGCGGGGCGGTCGACTACTACGAGTGCCTCGTGCGCATGCTCGACGTCGACGGCAGCCTGATCGCCGCCGCCGAGTTCATCCCGGTCGTCGAGCAACTCGGCCTGATGCGCGCCATCGACCGCTACGTCCTCGATCTGGCGCTCGAGGAGCTTCAGGCAACGAGCGATATCCGCCTCGGCATAAACATCTCCGGCCTGACCGCCGCCGACCGTTCCTGGCTGCGCGCGCTCAACGCGCGCCTGCGCGGCCGCCCCGACCTCGCCAAGCGCCTGATCGTCGAGATCACAGAGACCGCCGCGCTGCACGACGTCGAGGAGACGGCGCGCTTCGTCCAGGCCGTGCGCGAGCTCGGCTGCCAGGTCGCCATCGACGACTTCGGCGCCGGCTACACGACCTTCCGCCACCTCAAGTCGCTGACGGTGGATATCGTCAAGATCGACGGCTCCTTCGTGCGCGGCGTCCTCGATTCGCCCCAGAACCAGCTGTTCGTGCGCAACCTGCTCAGCCTCGCCAAGGCCTTCAACCTGCGGACGGTGGCGGAATGCGTCGAGAATCCCGAGGAGGCCGACTTCCTGGCGGCGGAGGGGCTGGACATGCTGCAGGGCTACCACTTCGGCCGGCCCGAGATGACGCCGCCGTGGCGCGCCGAGGTTCAGGCGGGCACTCCAGCCGAGGCTCAGGCCGGGGGGCAGCCAACCCGCGCCAGCCGGCAGCGGACTCGCGCCGCTGCGGGGGGCTTGGCGGCCCGCTGAGCCGGAGGTCGCGGCGGCGCGACGGGTCGACCGGCGGCGCTACTTCTTGTCCTTGCCGTACAGCGTCTCGAGCTGGCTCTGCAGCAGGTCGACCTGGCGCTTCAGGTTCTCGAGCTGGGCTTCCGCGCCCGCCGCCGCGGCGGCAGGGGAGGATTCTCCCTCGGCGCCGGTGTCGCCCGGGCCCTTGCCCTGCGCCCCTGCGAAGGGGGTGAACATGCGCATCGTGCGCTCGAGCAGCTGCATGTTCTGCTTGCTCAGCTCATCGAGCTTGCCGAAGCCGAACACGCCGCCCATCGTGTCCTGCATGGCCTTGGCCATCTTCTCCTGGTTCTCGGCGAAGCCGTTCATCATGTGGTCGAGATAGCTCGGCACCATGAACTGCAAGCCGTGGCCGTAGAAGGAGATCAGCTGCCGCAGGAAGGAGATCGGCAGCAGATTTTCGCCCTTGGCCTCTTCCTCGACGATGATCTGGGTCAGTACCTGGCGGGTGATGTCGTCGCCGGTCTTGGCATCGTAGACGACGAATTCGACGCCTTCCTTTACCATCTTGCAAAGGTGATCCAGCGTCACGTAGCTGCTCGTCGCCGTATTGTAGAGGCGACGGTTTGCGTACTTCTTGATCGTGATGGCGGCGGGCTCGCCGCCCGGTCCGTGCTTTACGGCCACTACCTTATCCTCGCGCGGCAGGGCGACCCCTGGGACTGCGATAATGCTGCGCTGCATTCTGCGCTGTCAACGCTAGCCCTCGCCGCTATTGCTGCGCAGCATCGCTGCAGCATTTCGGGCGGGCCGGCCAGGGCGGAGTCCCTCTGGCGGGCTGGGGGCCGCCCGCCTATAGTCGCCGGCGTAGGATGAGCGACGACGACCTCGACGAGCTGGCGCAGCGCTACCTGGACCTCTGGCAGGACCAGGCGAGCGCGCTCGCCGCCGACCCCGGCTTCGGCGAGGCGCTGCGTCGCCTGGTCGAGACGGGCCTGGGCAGCGCCGGCGAAGCCTGCCAGGCCTGGACCGCTTGGCAGGAAGCCCTGGCTGCCCAGTTGCTGCGCGCCGCGGGCGCGACGACGGAAGAGGATGGCAGGCACGAAGGACGAGGCCCGCCGAACGGCCAGCGACGGACCGGCGCCGCCCGGGGGACGCGCGGGTCCCCGGCCGCTGCCGCTGCACCTGGGCGTGGCGGCGGCGACCTGGACCACCTCGCGCGCCGCCTGGCCGCTATGGAGGAACGCATCGCCGAGCTCGAGCGCGGGCTGGGCGATGCCGGACAAGTCGACGGGCCCGCGGCCGCCCGAGCCGCCGCCCGACCCACTCGCCGCGCGCGCCGACCTGCTGCGCCAGGCGCTCCGCGACGTCGAACCTGAGGCTTTCGCCGCAGCCCTCGACCGGGCGATCGCCGGGCGCGGCCGGACCCTGCTCGAGGCGATCGAGCGCTACCGCCGGCACCCCTACCGCCGCGACCTGCCGGAGCCGCCGGCGTTGTGGCGCGCCCGCGAGGGACCGGCGCGGCTGCTCGACTACGGCGCGCTGCCCGAAGCCACCGGGCCGGGCACGCCCCTGCTGGTCGTGCCCTCCCTGATCAACCGCGCCTACGTCCTGGACCTGTCGCGCCGCTGCAGCCTGCTGCGCTGGCTCGCCGCCGAGGGCTTCCGGCCGCTGCTGCTCGACTGGGGCGCGCCGGACCCCGTGACCCGCGGCTACACCCTGACCGACTACGTCGCCGGCACGCTGGAGGAGGCGCTCGACACCCTGCTCGCCGAGGCCGGCCGGGCGCCGCTGCTGCTCGGCTACTGCATGGGCGGGCTGCTCGCCCTGGCGCTGGCGCAGCGCCGCGAGCGCGACCTGGCCGGCCTCGCCCTGCTGGCGACGCCCTGGGACTTCCAGGCCGGCAGCAGCCTGCAGGGGCCGCTCGCCCGCGCCGCCCTGCTCGCCTTCGCGCCGGCGCTCGAGCTGCTCGGCGAGCTGCCGGTCGACGCCATCCAGAGCCTGTTCGCCGGGCTCGACCCGCAACTCGCCGTGCGCAAGTTCCTGGCCTTCGCGCGGCTCGACCCCGAGAGCTCGCGGGCCGCGGACTTCGTCGCGCTCGAGGACTGGCTGAACGACGGTGTGCCGCTTTCGGCGCCGGTCGCCCGCGAGTGCCTGGGCGGCTGGTATGGCGAGAACACGCCGGCGCGCGGCCTGTGGCGAATCGCCGGCCGGCCGGTGGAGCCGGCGGCGCTGAGCCTGCCGAGCCTGGTCCTGGTGCCGGCCCAGGACCGGATCGTGCCTCCGGCCTCGGCCCTGGCGCTCGGCGAGGCGATTCCCGGCGCCGAGATCGGGCGTCCCTCGAGCGGCCACATCGGCATGGTGGTCAGCGGTCGCGCGGCGGAGGCGGTCTGGCGGCCGCTCGCGGCCTGGCTGCGGGCGCGCGCCTGAACGCGGGCCGCCACCCGGCCGCCTGTCCTCGCGGGACCCCCGCTTGCACCGGATCAAGGCGCGGCGGTAAGCTGCCGGGGCCCTATTGCAGCGCGGCGAAAAGGCGTTGGCCTCGCCCCGGGGCGGGCCCACATCAGTTCCCGAAAGGGCGCCACGCCCCACGCCGGGGGCGCTCGAGCCAAGCGGGTCGACGGCCAGGCGACGACCAGCCCGGCAACCACCAGACGGCCCGGCAATCACCAGGAGGAACGACCAGACCATGTCCGACATCGTCATCGCCGCCGCCGTGCGTACGCCGGTCGGCGCCTTCAACGGGACCCTGTCCAGCGTGCCGGCCTCCTATCTCGGCACCGTCGCGATCCAGGAGGCGCTGAAGCGCGCCAAGGTCGACCCGCAGGAGGTCGACGAGGCCATCCTCGGCCAGATCCTCACCGCCGGCGCCGGCCAGAACCCCGCGCGCCAGGCCGCCATGGGCGCCGGCATCCCCCAGGAAGCCACGGCCATGCAGGTCAACCAGCTGTGCGGGTCCGGGCTGCGCACGGTCGCGCTCGGCTACCAGGCGATCAAGGTCGGCGACAGCCAGATCGTCGTCGCCGGCGGCCAGGAGTCGATGAGCCAGGCGCCGCACTGCGCGCATCTGCGCAACGGCCAGAAGATGGGCGACCTGAAGTTCGTCGACACCATGATCAAGGACGGCCTGTGGGACGCCTTCAACGGCTACCACATGGGCAACACGGCCGAGAACATCGCCAAGCAGTGGCAGATCACCCGCGACGACCAGGACGCCTTCGCGGCCGGCTCCCAGCAGAAGGCCGAGGCGGCGCAGAAGGCCGGCCGCTTCGCCGAGGAGATCGTGCCGGTGACGATCACGAGCCGGCGCGGCGACAGCGTTGTGGATACCGACGAGTACCCCAAGCACGGCACGACCATCGAGAGCCTGGCCAAGCTGCGGCCGGCCTTCGACAAGGAAGGCACGGTGACCGCCGGCAACGCCAGCGGCATCAACGACGGCGCGGCCGCCGCCGTCCTGATGAGCGAGGCCGAGGCCGCCAAGCGCGGCATCACGCCGCTGGCGCGGATCGTCTCCTGGGCGACCGCGGGCGTCGATCCGGCGATCATGGGCTCCGGCCCGATCCCGGCCAGCCGCAAGGCGCTGGAGAAGGCCGGGTGGAAGGTCCCGGACCTCGACCTGATCGAATCCAACGAGGCCTTCGCCGCGCAGTCGCTCTGCGTCATGAAGGAGCTCGGCCTCGATCCCGACAAGGTCAACGTCAACGGCGGCGCCATCGCGATCGGCCATCCGATCGGTGCCTCGGGCGGACGCGTTCTGGTCACCCTGCTGCACGAGATGCAGCGGCGCGACGTCCGCCGGGGCCTCGCGACGCTGTGCATCGGCGGCGGCATGGGCATCGCGCTCTGCGTCGAGCGCTGAGGCCTGCTCGCCCGCCGGCCTCGGCGGGCACGAAGACAGGGGGCCGGTCCCGCGCGGGGCCGGCCCCTTCGCGTATCCGGCCCCTGCGCGCCTCCAGCAGGAACGGCCGCGCCGCCGCGGCTTGACCTGGGTCATGGACCCTTGGTCGCCGCGGTCATACATGTTTTCATAGCCCTGGAGCGTGGCGCTAGATCACGCCGGTGGCGTACAGCAGGGAGGACAAGCATGGCACGCGTTGCTCTGGTGACGGGCGGCACGCGCGGGATCGGCGGTGCGATCTCGCTCGGCCTCCAGCAGGCCGGCTGCAAGGTCGCCGCCGTCTACGCGGGCAACGACGAGGCGGCTGAGCGCTTCCGGGACGCGACCGGCATCCCCGTCTTCAAATGGAACGTCTGCGACTTCGACTCCTGCAGGCGCGGGATCGAGACGGTCGCCGCCGAGCTCGGCCCGGTCGAGGTGCTGGTCAACAACGCCGGCATCACGCGCGACGCGACCCTGCACAAGATGACCCCCGAGCAGTGGAGCGCGGTCGTCTCGACCAACCTCGACTCGCTGTTCAACATGACCCGCAACGTCATCGAGGGCATGCGCGACCGGGGCTTCGGGCGGATCGTCTCGATCGGCTCGATCAACGGCCAGAAGGGCCAGTTCGGCCAGTCGAACTACGCCGCGACCAAGGCCGCCCTGATCGGCTTCACCAAGTCCGTCGCCCTGGAGAACGCCGCCAAGGGCATCACGGTCAACGCCGTCTGCCCGGGCTACATCGGCACCGAGATGGTGCGCGCCGTGCCCGAGGAGGTGCTCAAGAGCAAGATCCTGCCGCAGATCCCGGTCGGCCGCCTCGGCGAGCCGGAGGAGATCGCGCGCTGCGTCGTCTTCCTGGCCGGCGACGAGGCCGGCTTCATCACCGGCTCGACCCTGTCCGTCAACGGCGGCCAGTACATGGCTTCGTGAGGGAGGGGGCCTCGTGAGGGAGAGGACCTCGTGACCGGCCGACCGCTGCTGCCGCCGGTCGAGTACGCGGCGGCGAACGCCGAGGTGCGCGCGGTCTACGACGAGATCATGGCGCTGCGCGGCACCGACTGGGTCAACGACTTCTGGAAGGTGCTCGCCCACGATCCGGCGACCCTGCGGCGGACCTGGGACTCGGTCCGGCAGGTCATGGCCCCGGGCGCGCTCGATCCCCTGACCAAGGAGATGCTCTACATCGCGGTCTCGATCACCAACGGCTGCGCCTACTGCATCAACAGCCACACGGCGGCGGCCCGGGCCAAGGGCCTGACCGACGCCCAGCTCGGCGAGCTGATTGCCGTGGTCGGCATGGCCAACGAAACCAACGCCCTGGCGACCGCCTGGCAGGTGCCGGTCGACGAGCGCTTCGAGGGCGGCGGCCGGGAGTAGGGGCGGGGCCGCTGCACCGCCCGGCCTCGTCGGGGCCGAAACGGCACGGCGAGGCTTGACCGCTCCCCGCCGAAGCGGTAGCGCTAGGGGTCCCGTTCAACCTTCAGAGTGCCTCGCTTGTCCGACGATCGCAGGGTGCGCGCGACGCTGATCGGCTTCGTCGCGGTCTTGCTCTGGGCGCTGCTCGCGCTCTTCACCACCTGGTCGCGGGGCATCCCGCCGTTCCAGCTGCTGGCCATGACCTTCGCCGTGGCGGCGCTGGTCGGCGCCGGCTGGCTGGCGGCGACCGGGCAGGGCTTGAAGCCGCTGCGCCAGCCCTTGGCCGCCTGGGCTCTCTCGGTCGGGGGGCTCTTCGGCTACCACTTCTTCTACTTCGTCGCGCTCGGCAACGCGCCGGCGGTCGACGCCAGCCTGATCGCCTACCTGTGGCCGCTGCTGATCGTCGTCTTCTCGGCCCTGCTGCCCGGCGAGCGGCTGCGCTGGTTCCACCTGGCCGGCGGCGTCATGGGCCTGGCCGGCGCGGCGCTGCTGGTCACGCGCGGCGGCCGCAGCCTGGGCTTCGACGCGGCCTATAGCCTCGGCTACCTCGCGGCCGTCGCCTGTGCGCTGACCTGGTCGGCCTACTCGGTCGCCAACCGGCGCTTCGGCAAGGTGCCGACGGAGGCGGTGACCGGCTTCTGCACGGCCGTGGCGCTGCTCGGCCTGGTCAGCCACCTGGCCCTCGAGGAGACCGTCGCACCGACGGCCGGCCAGTGGATCGCCGCCGGCCTGCTCGGCCTCGGCCCGGTCGGCGCGGCCTTCTTCGTCTGGGACCACGGCACCAAGCACGGCAACCTGCAGGTGCTCGGCGCCTCGGCCTACGCGGCGCCGCTGCTCTCGACGCTGATCCTGGTCGCGGTCGGCGAGGCCGAGGCCTCCTGGGCGGTCGGGCTGGCCTGCCTGCTGATCGTCGGCGGCGCGGTGCTGGCCAGCCGGGACCTGCTGTTCCGGCGGCAGCCGGCGCCGCGCCGCGCCTGAGCGGCCTCCCGGCCGCCTTCCGTCAGGCGTCTTCGGTCGGCCCTGCGCCGGGCAGCCAGCCGGGCGGGGCCAGCTCGAAGCCGGCAAACTCGAAGGCGGGGGAGACGGTGCAGCCGACCAGGGTCCAGGCGCCCAGGCTCTCGGCGGCCTGCCAGGCGTCCGGCGGCACGACGGCCTGGGGGCGCTGCCGGGCGAGGAGGTCCGGGCCGAGCCGGTGGGCCTCGACCTCCTGGCCGTCCGCGCAGACCGTCAGCAGCAGCGGCGCCCCGGCGTACCAGTGCCACATCTCGACCGCATCGACCCGGTGCCAATGGGAGCGCTCGCCCGCCGCCAGCAGGTAATAGATCGCGGTCATCAGGCCGCGGCCGCCCTTGGGGTCGCCGTGGCGGTAGGTCTCGCGGTAGTGGCCGCCCTCGGGGTGCGGCTGCAGGCCGAGCTGCCGGATGACCGTGGCGGCCTCGAGCATGGCTCGCCGGCCGGCGCTCAGAAGACGTCCTTGCGGTGCCGGACCTCGGTGAAGACCGAGACCGGGTCGCGGCCGGCCAGGCCGAGCGCCTCGGCCAGGGCCGGGTCGTCGGCGCGCAGGAAGGGGTTGGTCGCCCGCTCGCTGCCGAGCGTCGAGGGCACGGTCGGCCGGCCCTCGGCGCGCAGCGCGTCGATCTCCGCGGCGCGGCTGCGCAGCGCCGAGTTGCCGGCGTCGACCGAGAGCGCGAAGCGGGCGTTGGCCTGGGTGTACTCGTGGGCGCAGAACACGCGGGTCTCGGGCGGCAGGACCCGCAGCTTGGACAGGGAGCGCCACATCTGCTCGGGCGTGCCCTCGAACAGGCGCCCGCAGCCGAGGGCGAAGAGGGTGTCGCCGCAGAACAGGGCGTCCGACTCCTCGAACCAGTAGGCGATGTGGCCGCTGGTGTGGCCGGGCACGAAGAAGACCTTGGCCTCGCACTCGCCGAGCCGGTAGACGTCGCCCTCGTCGACCTCGACCGAGATGCCGGGGATGCGCGCGCGGTCGGCGCGCGGGCCGACGACGGTGCAGCCGGTCGCCGCCATGATCTCGCGGTTGCCGCCGACGTGGTCGCCGTGATGGTGCGTGTTGAGGATGTGGGTGATGGTCCAGCCCAGGCGCGCCGCCTCGGCCAGCACCGGTGCCGCGACGGCCGGGTCGACGACCGCGGTCATGCCGGTCGCGCGGCAGCGCGCCAGGTAGACGTAGTTGTCGCTGAGCACCGGGATCTGGTGGATGTCGAGTTCAGCCATGGCCGGACCCTAGCATCCGGCCCCGCCCCGGTGAAGGCGGCAAGGCGCCGGCGGTGCTATATAGGAAGCCATGTGGAACGACGTCGTCGAGCTGCGGGAGTTCTATGAGGCGCGCACGGGGCAGGTCGCGCGGCACCTGATCCGGCGCGCGCTGCGCCAGCTCTGGCCGGACCTGCGCGGGGACACGCTGCTCGGGCTGGGCTACGCGACGCCCTACCTGCGCGCCTTCCGCGAGGAGGCCGCGGCGACGATCGCGCTGATGCCGGCCGCTCAGGGCTGCCTGCACTGGCCCCCGGAAGGCCCCAACGCCGTCGGCCTCGTCGACGAGACCGAGCTGCCGCTGCCCGACCTCTCGGTCGACCGGGTGCTGCTGGTGCACTGCCTGGAGCAGGGCGACTACCTGCACGACATGCTGAAGGAGATCTGGCGGGTGATGCGCGCCGAGGGACGGCTGCTGGTCGTGGTGCCGAACCGCCGCAGCCTCTGGGCCCAGCTCGAGCGGACCCCCTTCGGCCACGGCCATCCCTACAGCCCCGGCCAGTTGACCCGGGTGCTGCGCGACCATCTCTTCACGCCGCTGCGGCGCCAGGGTGCGCTCTACATTCCGCCGACGCGCTCGCGCTGGCTGCTGCGCGCGGCCCCGGGGTGGGAGCGGGTCGGCGGCCAGTGGCTGCCGCACTTCGCCGGCGTCCATCTGGTCGAGGCCTCCAAGCAGCTCTACGGCGGGCTGCCGCTGCGCGCCGCCGAGCGGCGCCGTCGCGGCGTCGTCGTCCACGTCCCTCGGCTGGCGGGGCCCGCGGCGACGCACCGTCAGGAGGACGGGCCGGCTTCGCCCTAGGGTTCCGGCGGGCTCACTCCTGGGCGCTGCGCTCCCGGTCACGCCGCTCACGCTCCCGGTCGCGTTGCCTCTCCTCGGCGAAGAAGGCTTCGAAGTAGGCCCGCCGCTGCTCCGGCGGCAGGCCGGCGGCGATCTCCAGGATCTTGGCCTCCATCGAGACGCGCAGCTGTTCCTTGTGAGCATAGAGCTGTTCGAAGGCGGCCTGGGCCTTCGCCGGGTCGAAGCTCTCGGCGGTCAGCGCCTCCCGGTAGCGCCGGCGCGCGTCGCGCATGCCCCGAAGCTCCTCGCGAACCGCGTCGCGGCCCCGCTCCCAGATCGCGTCGATGCGCTCGCGCTCCGGATCGGGCAGCACCTGCACCGCCTCGCGCTTCGCGGCCCAGCCGCCGTGATGCGACGGCGCGAAGAGGTGACTCGACAGGAAGGCGCCACCGGCGAAGAGGTTCAGCGCCACCGAGACGGCGAGCGCTGCGGCCAGCAGCTTCGAGCGGCTCATAGGCTGTCCTCCGGATAGAGCGGCGCCGCGAACAGGCCGGCGATCTCGTCGTAGCCGTCCTCCTGGGCCGTCTGGGTAGCGTCGGCCTGCGGCAGCAGGGGTCCGCTGGCGAACCCGAGCAGCAGCGCCAGGGCCAGGCCGGAGGCCGGCTGCCAGACCGGGCCGAAGGGCCAGAGCTCGGTGAGCCAGCGGCGCGGCGCACGCGGCGCCGCCTCGACCAGCCGGCCGAGCAGGGGCGCCGTGGCCCGCGGCCGCTCGGCCAGGGCGAGCAGCGCGTCGAGCGCCCCAGCGGCGGCCCGTTCGGCCTCCAGGTCCGGCCGCTCGGCGAGCAGCGCCAGGGCCGCCGCGCGCTCGCCTTCGGGCCAGCGCTCGGCGGCGGCGCCATAGCAGTCGAGGATCTCACGCAAGCGGGCTTCGGTCATCGTCATCGTCTCGCTCATGCCGCACCTCCTGCGGCAGCATTGCCGCCGCGGGAAAACTCGCCGGTCTCGGTGAGACGCTCGCGCAGGCGCCGGCGGGCCCGTGCGAGCAGGGATTCGAGGGCATCGACGCTGACGCCGAGAATCTCGGCCGCCTCGATGTTGCTGAGGCCTTCCTCGTGGACCAGCGCGATCGCGCTCTTCTGACGCTCCGGCAGGGCCGCGATCTCGCGCGCCACGCGGCGTGCCGTCTGGGCCTCGCTGAGCTGGCGCTCGGCGCTCGGCGCCGGGTCCGCGACATCTGGCGGCGGCGCGTCGCTCTGGCGCCCGGACTTGCGCAGCCGGTCGAGGCAGAGGTTGCGGGCCACGGTGTAGAGCCAGGTGTCCAGCCGGGCCTCGGGACGCCAGCGATCGGCGCGCGACCAGAGCCGCAGGAAAGTGTCCTGGGCGACGTCCTCGGCGGCAGCGCGCTCGCCCAGCAGCCGATAGGACAGCCCGACCACCCGGTCGAGGTGGTGCTCCAGCAGCCGCCGGCTGGCGCGCGCGTCGCCGGCCGCGACCGCCCGGACCAGGGCGGCATCGGCTTCCGCGCCGCTGAGCGACGCGGACTCGGCAAGTCCCGTTGCCATGCCGCCTCCGGTCCGGTGGTCTCCCTTGGGCGACCTAGTTGCGCGAGCCCCCGTCGTGCTTGCCGCCGTGCTTGCCGTGCTTGGCCATCGCCTCCTGGGCCTCGCTCCGGGTTACGACACCGTCCTCGTCGCTGTCGAGCCGGTCGAACAGCTTCGCGCTGCGGTCGCCGAGCTCGCTCGCGTCGAGCGCGCCGTCGCCGTTGGCGTCCATGCGCTCGAAGTGCTTGGCCGCCCGCTCCTGGCCGCGCTCGCCGCCCATGCGCTCCTGCATGCGGGCGATCCGGGCCTTGAGGAACTCCTGCTCGGAGATCGTACCGTCGCCGTCCGCGTCGAACTGCGCGAACTGCTCGGCGGCGCGCTGCTCGGCCATGCGCGTGCGCATCGCCGACATCTCCTCGAGCGTCACCTTGCCGTCGCCGTCGGCGTCGGCCGCGGCGAAGTGGGCGGCACGGAAGGCCTCAACCTCGGCTCGCTCGATTCGGCCGTCGCCGTTGGCGTCGATGCGCTCGAACATCTGCATGAACATGGCGCCGTGGTGGCCGCCGTGGCGCGCGCCGTCATGGCCGGACTTGCCGTCGCCGGCGAGGGCGGCGGCCGCGAGTCCGCCGACCAGGGCGGTCGCGCCGAGCAGGGACAGGGTAAGCTTCTTCATGGAAGGGATCTCCTGGGTTGGACGAGGGAGGATCGTTTCTCACGACCTTGCCCCTTCAACGTCGGCCCGGGCGCTTCCCGTCGGTCGGTCAGGCTAGCCTGGCGCGCGCTTCAGCAGGAACACGCCGTCCTGGCCCAGGAGATTGGCGCGGCGCGTCGAGCCGATCGGCCGGGCCCGGTTGTCGGGACCGATCGTCAGGGCGCGCTCGATGGCGATGCCGCTTCGCTCGCAGAGCTCGCGGAAGTCGCGGATCGTGCAGAGGTGGATGTTCGGCGTCTCCCACCAGGGGTCGGGCAGCGAGCGGGTCACCGGCATGCGGCCTCTGGTCAGCAGCGACCAGCGGATGCGCCAGTAGCCGAAGTTCGGGAAGGAGACGATGGCGCGCGCGCCGATGCGCACCAGGTGCTCCAGGACCTCGCGGGGGTTCTGGGTCGCCTGCAGGGTGCGCGACAGCACGACGTAGTCGAAGGTGCCGTCGGGATAGTCGGCGAGGTCGCGGTCGGCGTCGCCCTGGATCGCCGAGAGCCCGTGCGAGACGCAGGCGTTGACGCCTTCCTGGCTGAGCTCGAGGCCGCGACCCGTGACCTGCTTGAAATGCACCAGGTAGTCGAGCAGCGTGCCGTCGCCGCAGCCGACGTCGAGGACCCGGCTGCCGGGCTCGATCATGTCGGCGATCAGCAGCAGGTCGGCGCGGATGTCGGCCCGCCGGCCGGGCGCCCGGGCGCGCAGCGCCGGCGAATCCAGCGGGCTCACGTGACCCGGTCCCGGGTCGGGTCGTAGCTCAGGTCGAGCGGCTTGAGCTCGCCCTGGGGCAGCCCCAGGCGCTCGCAGCAGCCGTTCAGGAAGCCGTTCAGGGTCTCGTGGAACTCGGGCTCGATCAGCAGGAAGGCGTCGTGTCCCTTGTCGCTGTGGCACTCGACGAAGGAGACGTCGGCGGCGACCGAGTTGAGCGCGTGGACGATGCGCTTGGCCTCGCTGGTCGGGAACAGCCAGTCGCTGGTGAAGGACATCACGCAGAAGCGCACCGGTGACTCGCGGAAGGCGGCCGCCAGTACGCCGCCGTGCTCGGCCGCCAGGTCGAAGTAGTCCATCGCCCGGGTGATGTAGAGGTAGGAGTTGGCGTCGAAGCGGTCGCCGAAGCTCGAGCCCTGGTAGCGCAGGTAGCTCTCGACCTGGAAGTCCGCGTCGAAGCCGAAGGAGGGCTTCTGGCGGTCCTGCAGGCGGCGGCCGAACTTGCGGTGCAGGGCCTGCTCCGAGAGGTAGGTGACGTGGGCGGTCATGCGCGCCACCGCCATGCCGCGCCGCGGCGTCTTGCCGGAGATCTGGTACCAGCCCTCCTCCCAGTCGGGATCGGCCATGATCGCCTGGCGTCCGACCTCGTGGAAGGCGATGTTCTGCGCGGTGTGATGGGCCGCGGTCGCGATCGGCACGGCGGCCAGGACCCGCTCGGGATAGCGCGCCGCCCACTCCAGGACCTGCATGCCGCCCATCGAGCCGCCGACCACGGCGAACAGCCGGGCGATGCCGAGATGGTCGACCAGCAGCCGCTGCGCGCGCACCATGTCGCCGATCGTGACCACCGGGAAGCTCGGCCCCCAAGGCCGACCGGTGGCCGGGTCGAGGTCGTGCGGACCGGTCGTGCCCATGCAGCCGCCCAGGACGTTGGCGCAGATCACGAAGAACCGCTCGGTGTCGAGCGGCCGGCCCGGACCGACCATGACTTCCCACCAGCCCGGCCGGCCGGTCACCGGGTGCGGCTCGGCCATGTACTGGTCGCCGGTCAGCGCGTGGCAGACCAGGATGGCGTTCGACTTCTCGGCGTTCAGCCTGCCGTAGGTGCGGTACGCGACGGTGAAGGGGCCGAGCTGCGCGCCGCTGTCCAGCGGCATCGGCCGGTCGGCGGCCAGCACGACCTGCGCGGCCCCCCCCCCCC
>NZ_JBBDQW010000005.1:0-181217 GCF_040905785.1 Tistlia sp. | reverse complement strand
CGGCCGCGACTCGGCGGAGGCCGGCTGCGGCCGGTCGGCGAGGCCGGGACTGGCGTCCTGAGTGGTCATGGCAGGGCCGGGCATTCCTGAAGCAGAGAGAAAAAGGGGGCGGCAAGTAAGCGCGGCGCCGCCGCGGCCTGTCAATGTTACAGCAGAGATGGGCGCCCTGCCGCGGCACCGCTACGATCCCTTTGATTTCGCGAGACGCGCGGACTATCACTAGCGGCCGGCCGTTCCTGGCCGGCGGGGCACCTAACGCCCCTGCCCTCAACCCCCCGGCGGACTCCCGAACAGCGGTACCATGGCACAGGCTCCGGCGACGCTCGACGCTCTGCGTCGCGAAATCGACGAGATCGATGACGCGATCCAGGAGCTCCTGATCCGCCGCACCGAGGTGTCGCGGCGGGTCGGCATGACCAAGGGACCGAACGCCTCGGCGCTGCGGCCGGCGCGCGAGGCCGCCGTCCTGCGCCGGCTGGTCGCGCGGCACCGCGGCTCGCTGCCCCGGGCTGTCCTGGTGCGTCTTTGGCGGGAGATATTCTCGGCCTCCCTGGCACAGCAGATCTCCCTGAAGGTCGCGGTCGGCGGCGGCGCCAAGCTGGCCCAGCTGGCGCGCGAGCAGTTCGGCGTGCTGACGCCGATCACCGACCTCGGCTCGCCGGTGCGGGCGGTCCATGCCGTCGCCGAGGGCGAGGCGGCGATCGCCGTGCTGCCGCTGCCCAGCGACGGCGAGGCCGATCCCTGGTGGCGCTTTCTCGGGCGCAACGGCGAGGCCGTGCCGCGCATCGTCGCCCGCCTGCCGGTCGCGGTCGCCGCGGCACCGAGCGCGGCCGACGGCACCGCGGCGCTGGTCGTCACCCTGTCGCCGCTGGAAGCCAGCGGCGAGGACCGCAGCTACCTGATCCTCGAGACCGCGGAACAGATCAGCCGCAGCGCCCTGCGCGACTGGCTGGCCAAGGCCGAGCTGATCCAGCGCGAGACCTCGGCCTGGCGCGACGACGACACCCGCTGGCTCTACCTGATCGAGGTCGAGGGCTTCGTCGCGCCCGACGACGCGCGCCTGACCCGCCTGGCCGGCGCGGTCGAGAGCAGGGTCGTGCAGGTGACCGCGGTCGGCGCCTATGCCGTGCCCTTCGAGGACGCCGATCTTTGCGACTGGCAGAGCGCCAGCAAGCTGGAGGCCCGTTTACCGTGACCCTGGTTCCGCGCCCCGGCATCCTCGAGATCGCGCCCTACGTCGGCGGCGAGTCCAAGGTCGAGGGCCGCGCCACGGCGATCCGCCTGGCCGCCAACGAGAACCCGCTCGGCCCCAGCCCCAAGGCGGTCGAGGCCTACCGGGCCCTGTCGGGCGACCTCAACCGTTACCCCGACGGCGGCGCCCTGGCCCTGCGGCGGGCGCTCGCCGAGCGCTACGGCCTGAACTTCGAGCGGCTGGTCTGCGGTGCCGGCTCCGACGAGCTGATCGCCTTGCTGGTGCGCGCCTATGCCGGTCCGGGCGACGAGGTGCTCTACAGCCGCCACGGCTTCCTGATGTACGGCATCTCGGCGCGCAGCGCCGGTGCCACCCCGGTCACCGTGCCGGAGCGCAGCCTGACCGCCGACGTCGAGGCCCTGCTCGGCGCCGTCACCGAGCGCACCCGCCTGCTGTTCCTGGCCAACCCGAACAATCCGACCGGCAGCTACCTGCCCTACGAGACGCTGCGCGGCCTCGCCGAGCGCCTGCCGTCCCGGGTGCTGCTGGTCATCGACGCGGCCTATGCCGAGTACGTCGAGGCCTCCGACTACGACGACGGCCTGTCCCTGGTCGAGCGCTTCCCGAACGTCGTCGTGCTGCGGACCTTCTCCAAGATTCACGGCTTGGCGGCGCTGCGCCTGGGCTGGGCCTACGGGCCGGAAGCCGTGATCGACGTCCTCAATCGCGTGCGCGGGCCCTTCAACGTCAGCGCCGCGGCGCTGGCCGCCGGCGTCGCGGCGATCGGCGACGCCCACCACGTCGAGCGCAGCCGCGCCCACAACGCCCGCATCCACGCTTGGTTCGTGCGCCAGCTCGAGCGGCTCAACCTGCGCGCCGAGCCGAGCGTCGGCAACTTCGTGCTGGTGCGCTTCGGCGACGCCCAGGGCGCGGCGGACTTCCTGAAGAGCCAGGGCGTGCTGGTGCGCCCGGTCGGCGCCTACGGCCTGCCCGAGCACCTGCGCATCACCCTCGGCACCGACGAGGAGATGCAGGCCGTCGTCGACGCGCTGGAACGCTACCGCCAATGAGCGGTTCGGACGAGCCCGCCCGGGCGGAGGCCCCGCAGGCCCCGATGTTCGGCAAGATCGCCATCCTCGGCGTCGGCCTGATCGGCTCCTCGCTGGCGCTGGCCTGCCGGCGCCACGGCCTGGCCGGCCGGCTGGCCGGCTATGCGCGCAGCGCCGGCTCGCGCGAGGTCGTCGAGCGGCTGCGCCTGACCGACAGCGTCCATGGCGACCCGGCCGAGGCGGTCGCCGATGCCGACCTGGTCGTGCTCTGCGTGCCGGTCGGCGCCAACGCGGCGGTTGCCGAGGCGATCGCGCCGGCGCTGAAGCCCGGCGCCATCGTCAGCGACGTCGGCTCGGTCAAGCAGGCGGTGATCCGCGACGTCGGGCCGGCGCTGCCCGAGGGCGTGCACTTCGTGCCGGGCCACCCGATCGCCGGCACCGAGCATTCGGGTCCGGGGGCCGGCTTCGCCGACCTCTTCGAGGAGCGCTACTGCGTCCTGACGCCGCCGCCGGGCACCGACGCCGCGGCTGTCGAGCGGGTCGCGGAGCTGTGGCGGCGCTGCGGCGCCCGGGTCGAGACCATGGAGGCGGCGCACCACGACAAGGTACTGGCGATGACCAGCCACCTGCCGCACTTGATCTCCTACACCATCGTCGGCACCGCCTTCGACCTCGCCGAGAGCGAGCGTGGCGAGGTCGTCAAGTTCGCCGCCGGCGGCTTCCGCGACTTCACCCGCATCGCCGGCTCCGACCCGGTGATGTGGCGCGACATCTTCCTCAACAACCGCGAGGCCGTGCTGGAGATCCTGCAGCGCTTCGGCGAGGACCTGTCGCGCCTGCAGCGGGCGATCCGCTGGGGCGAGGGCGAGGCACTGGAGGACCTGTTCCAGCGCACCCGCGAGATCCGCCGCGGCGTGATCCAGCTCGGCCAGGCCGGCACCTTCGACGCCCGCGAGGCGAAGAAGGACGAGGGCGAGGACTGACGCCGGCAGTCCGAGGTCGCAATCCTCGACGGCGACGCGCTCATTTGCGCCGCAACAAGTGATCCTGCCACGGTCGTGCTTAGTTCCTTCTCATCAACCTGAGGAGGATGCAGTGATGATCACCCGTCGCACCGCCCTGATCGGCGCCGCTATCGCCCCGCTCGGCGCCGCCATGGCTTCCCTGGTCGCGGCGACCCCGGCCAATGCCTTGCAGACGGCCGAGCCGGCCGAGGGCCTCGAGCGCGTCCGGGCGACGCTGGTGCCGCCACCGGGGGTGATGGCCCACGAGCAGGTCGCCGTGGGCGCGCCCAAGGTCGTCGAGTTCACGATGACCATCGAGGAGAAGGCAGTGGTCGTCGACGACGAGGGCACGACCTTCCAGGCCATGACCTTCGACGGCTCGATGCCGGGTCCGACCATGGTCGTCCACGAGGGTGACTACGTGCAGCTGACCCTGGTCAACCCCCAGACCAACTCGATGCCGCACAACATCGACTTCCATGCGGCGACCGGTGCGCTCGGGGGCGCCCAGCTGACCTTCGTCAGCCCCGGCGAGCAGGTCACCCTGCGCTTCAAGGCGACGCGCTCCGGCGTCTTCGTCTACCACTGCGCGCCCGAGGGCATGGTGCCCTGGCATGTCGTCAGCGGCATGAGCGGCACGCTAATGGTGCTGCCGCGCGACGGCCTGAAGGATGCCAAGGGGACTCCGCTTCGCTACGACCGCGTCTACACGATCGGCGAGTTCGACCTCTACATCCCGAAGGGGCCGGACGGCGCCTACATGACCTTCGAGAGCCTCGGCGACTCCTACGCCGACACCATGGACGCCATGCGCGGGCTGATCCCCAGCCACGTCGTCTTCAACGGCAGGAAGGGCGCCCTGACCGGCGAGAACGCCCTGACCTCGAAGGTGGGGGAGACGGTGCTGTTCATCCACTCCAGCGCCAACCGCGACACCCGCCCGCACCTGATCGGCGGCCACGGCGACTGGGTCTGGGAGACCGGCAAGTTCGCCAATCCGCCGGAGCAGGACCTGGAGACCTGGTTCGTGCGGGGCGGCAGCGCGGCGGCGGCGATCTACACCTTCCTGCAGCCGGGCATCTACGCCTACGTCAACCACAACCTCATCGAGGCCGCCGAGCTCGGCGCCACCGCCCACGTCAAGGTCGAGGGCGAGTGGAACGAGGACCTGATGACCCAGGTGGCGGCGCCCTCGCCGATCCTGGTGCAGTGAGCCGGCAGTCCCGGTAAGCGCGCGGCCCGCCCTCCACCGAGGGCGGGCCCGGAGGTTTCGGACATGCGTCCCAAGAGCGTCGTCGCGAGCGGCCTTGCCGGGCTCGGCCTTCTGGTCCTGTTCCAGGGCTACGCCTTCCTGCCGGGCCGGCCCGGGGCGGCGGAGGAGCCGCCCCTGGTGCGGATCGAGGCGGCGCGCGTCGAGTACCGCTCGCCCGGCGAGTTCCGGTCGGGTGGCACGCCGGTCAACGGGCCGCTCGTCGGGATCGCGGCGGAGCGGCCCTTCGAAATCATGCAGCGCCAGGTGACCCGCGGCGAGTACCAGGCCTGCGTCGCCGCGGCGGCCTGCCGGCCGCTCGCCGGGCCGGGCGAGCCGGAGCTGCCGCTGGTCGGCGTCTCGTGGCTCGACGCGGCGGATTATGCGGCCTGGCTGTCCCGGGAGACCGGGCGGTCCTACCGGCTGCCGAGCGACCGCGAGTGGGCGCTGGCGGCCGGCTCGCGCTACCGCGACGACGTCTACACCGAGGTGAGCGATCCCGCCGATCCCGCCAAGCGCTGGCTCGCCTCCTACGAGGCCATGGCCGCCGACCGAGAGCCCCTCGAATCGCGGCCGCGGCCGGTCGGCGGCTTCGGGCGCAACGAGCACGGCCTGCTCGACCTCGCCGGCAACGTCTGGGAGTGGACCAGCACCTGCTTCGTGCGCTTTCGCAGCGATCCCGAGACCGGGGCCGTGAGCGCCCACGAGAACTGCGGCGTCCGCATCGCCCAGGGCCGGCACCGCGCCTACATGACCGACTTCATCCGCGATCCCAAGGCGGGTGCCTGCTCGGTCGGGGTGCCGCCGGCCAACCTCGGCCTGCGCCTGGTCCGCGAAGCGTCCGGGCCCCTCGGTCGCCTGCGCGCCCGGCTCGGCGCCTGAGTCGCCGTAGATCTCCTGACCGTCGATTGGCCTGGCGCCATGTCTCGCTAGGACTTGCGCGCCACCAGGGTGTAGCTGAGCGGCAGCTCGAGGCCCTCGCGCGTCTCGTAGAGGTCCCATTCGGCGGAGGAGATGTTTTCAGGATACTCGCGCAGGCTCTCCAGGTTGAGACCGGCGCCGAGCGCCCCCATGACCACGTCGGACAGGGTGTGGACGAACCAGTAGTGCGTCGGCACCGGCAGAGTGGCGCCGCCGTCATAGACGATCGCCGCGCTCTCGGCGAAGGGCGCGCTGCGGAAGTAGGAATGCTGCGGCTCGAAGGGCCGCTCGGCCCTGGGCTCGAGCATGTTCGTGAAGGGGTGCTGCTCGTGCAAGAGCAGCACTCCGCCGGGCCTGAGCAGGCGGGCGGCGACCGCGAAGAAGTCCGGCAGCTCCGGCATCCAGCCGAGCACGCCGATGGTCACCAGCACGACCTCGAAGGCGGCATCGTGGGCGCCCTCGATCCCGTAGACGTCGCCGGATTGTCATTCTATACACAGTTCGGAACTGCTCGTGCAGTTCTCTGTAGATGCAGTGGCAGAGTCCGAGCCTTTCATCCAGCGAAGCGGAGCCAATGGATACGCATCATTCCCAGCAAAGTCGTCGACTCACCCCAATTGGCTTACGCACGTTCTGGCATCGTTGCGCTGAGCCCAGTAAGTAGTAGCAATTGTCGTAGCCTCGCGACCACCTCGGCGCTCGGCAGGGCGAGATCGATCGTCACGAACCGCACAAGATGCCCTTGCAGCTCTGCCACCTCGTCCATATCAAAACCGATCGCTGGATAAAGTAGTATCCCCTCCGATATGAGGGAGCGAGGGTCACTCTCACGTTCCTGACTGCGAAGATAGGAGTAGAGCTGGTATATGTGGCCTGTCTTGAAACGCTGACTGTCGCCGAACTGCGAACGCGTCAATATTTTCGTAAATTTCGTGTCGATGATGATCCGCCGCCCTACCTGTTCGTTCTCAACGATGATGTCCGTCACCATCATCGGCAGGTGAATCTGAATGCCGGGAGAGGCGGCGCCGATAGGCCAGTTAAAGTGCTTGCCAGGATAGACGCGCCAACCTTCCTCGCGCGGCAGTTCGGCCGCGAAGAAGTTGGCAATGGCGCGTTCGAAAAGCTTGCGGAACTCCGTTTCGCCACGCTGCGCCCTAAGTAGGGAACGGAAACCTTTTCTCTCGGACGGCAACACAAGGTCAAAGACCGCGCGAGCTAGCGAAACCATCAGGCTGTCCTGGGCTTCGTGCCGCCCAATCTCATCAGATGCCATTTCGGCGCGTGAGGGCATCGCGCCGCTAACACCGACACGGCCAAGCGCCCCAGAGAGCATGCTGGTTCTGTGCGCGAGCGCTGAATCATGAATCCGTCCACCCAACACCGTCAGAGCTGCCCGCACGAGTCGGTTGCGAGGCGTGTCGATAGTCAGCTCCTCGAAGCGGCAAGCGATCTCGCCACGGCGGAATAGATTACGGGACTCGGTCTGGAGGATGTCGATCCGCCCGCGCACGCGCTTGAGGGTCTCCTCGCGGTGCCGGTAGCCGAAGCTCAGGTTCCGGCGCAGGCGGGTTTCAACGGCATGACACAGAAGGCGCGCAATCAGAGACTTGAAGTCTGGCGACTCCTCGATCTCGGCCGCAAACCGTCCCTGAAACCGCGCTAGGTCGTATGCGTAGAGGAAGAGGAACCAGACATTCCGGACCGGAATGCTATCGTAGGCGAGTTGCGCGGCCGCCGCACTTTCTTCCTCGGATTCCAGTACAGAGCTCATAGGCCCTTGAGGAGTCGCGCCTTCGATTTGGCGGCCTGATCGAGGTTATCGAACCAGTATTCTTCAAGGAGCGGTGCGATCTCTGTCTCTACGATCCCACGGAACCAAGTTCTTGCGTCGCCAATCACCTCACCGGGTGCGGGAGTTACATAGCTGTGGCCAATCCTGAACTGCGCGCCGAGGGAACGGTCGGCTGCGATCTCGTCATTGAGCTCCGCCACTAGTTGTTGAATTCGGTCAAGAGTCTGCCCGTCAATGCCGGATTTATTCTTGCACCAAAGACGCCAGCTCTCATTGAGCGCGGTTTCAAGGGTGACGAAGGCAAAGCGGCGACGCAGCGCCAGATCGACGAGGGCGAGCGATCGGTCGGCGATGTTCATTGTGCCGATCACATAGAGGTTGCTCGGAATGAAGACGCGCTCACCCGGTTCTCGCCGATAGGCAAGTTCTATCGCATCAGCTTCACTGCGTTTATCCTTTTCGAGCAATGTCAGCATTTCACCGAAGATTTGGGCGGGGTTGCCCCGATTGATTTCCTCTACAATAACGACAAACGGACCGTCTGGCTCTGCCCGTGCCGTCTCAACGGACTCAAGAAAGACGCCGTCGATCAGAGAGAGATCGCCGTTGCCATCGGGGCGCCAACCGCGCACAAAATCCTCATAGGACAGCGAAGGGTGGAATTGGATCGAACGCATCCGCTTGCGGGTGATCGCGCGATCTTTGGTACCGATTAGAGCATAACCGAGCCGCTTGGCAAGCCAGGTCTTCCCAGTGCCGGGCGGTCCCTGAAGGATGAGATTCTTCTTGACGCTAAGATGGGAAAGGGCGGAGGCTAGTGCCTCCTTAGATAGAAAGCATCCGTCGTTCAGGATGTCGCCGATGGCGTAAGGCGTGATCTCCGCCCTCTCAATGTCGGCATCAGCTTCCTCGTTCTCAAACTCGATATCAGTGAACGTTGGCGCGCGATTGCGGTAGCGCTTCGCCCAATAAGACTGGCGCAGCCAAAATTCATAGTCCTGTTTATGGTCGTTGAAGGTGAACTGGATTAGCCGGCGCGCGAGCTCATCCGAGGCGTCCGCCTCAACAAGGGTTACGCGGTATGTATAGAAATACCAGTCCCTTGGCTCGTCCAGCGGCTTCCAATCGACCTTGACCGTCCTGCCATCATTCAGGTTCTCGGTGATCGTGCCGATCGCCTTAATCCGCATGCACGAGACAGGCTTATCCTGGTTCTCGAAAGGGAGACCATACTTCTTGACGAGCGCAGCTTTGATCGCGATCCGATCGCCCGGCCGCATACGGCCGACGTGTTCGATATACTTGTCCTGGTAGCCGTTCTGCCAGATGCCTTCACGGAGGAACCGTTCCATCTGATCATCGGTACCGCCCCAAACCGCGCCGACAAACCAGAAACGACGGTTCGGATCATCGAAAATATCGCCGGTACCTTGATCAGAAGGAGCTGCCACGTTACCGATGCCATCATCATTAACAATTCTGTAACGGGCGCGAATATCCCGAAAAAGCGCAAGTGCAGCATCATAGTCGAGATGCGTTTCCCGTCCCTCGGAGGTCAGGTGCCAGGTACCGCGCCTCTTGCTCTCGATCAACCCAGCCTTGGCGAGGTAAAATTTTGCCCAACCGACTTGGTTCTCGTACTTTGACAACCCATTCTTGTTTTTCGCCTTTAGGTCTTCCTCAGTGACAAGTGGATTCTTGACAAGAGCCGCAAAGATTTGTTTGGGCTCGGCGGCGTCGCCGAGTCCCCGCATTGCGTCGAGAAGCGGGCCGAACAGGCGAACGAAATGAGGGCCGTCCTTGCGGCCCGTTGATCCAGAGCCGTTGGACTTCTGGAACTTGGCGAGCTCCTCGGACGTTAGCTCCAGTTCATTCGGTGCAGTAGGCGCCCAGGCAAACAGAGCATCTTGTTGCTCGCGAACGAATGCGGCTGGATCGATTACATCGAAGCCAAAGCTCTTTGCGGCGTTGATAAAGCCGTCGCGCGCCTCGCCTTCCAGCAGGCCGCTTCCGACGTTACTCTTGTTGACAACAATGGCGCTCGGCATCGGCCAGTCGCGCTTCGCAGCGATTTCGACGAGGTCGCCGAGGTGATGGTTCATGGCGCGGCGGACTTTTCGCCATGCGGCACCGTTAACCTTGGCAAGGTCGCCATAGCTTATGAATTGGCGGGTGCGCGCCGCCTCAAGGATCGCCTTATAGGTCGTGTTCAGGTCGAGTTGCTCGGTCATGGCCCTAACTCTAAAGAGACTTTCTGAAAGCGCCTAGTCTGATCATCGACTTACCATAGGCGACCTCTCTGCCTCGACCGTCGCGTTCTTGCCGGCCACGCCCGCCTGCTCGAGCAGCTCCGTGGTAAGCGGGTGCAGGCAGGAGAAGCCGGGGCGGGCGAAGCCCTCGGCCAGCTGCTGCCAGGCGCCGCCGTCGCGATGCAGGGGCGCCGAGCGGTCCCAGGCCGCGCGGTTCGCGGCGACGTAGTGGTTCCTGTCCATCGTCTGCCTCCGGCAGCCTACGCCCCAAGCATAGCGCCGAGCCTGCCCCTGCCGAAACCGCGGGAGCGATGCCGCCTTTGCCGCACGGTCGCCCCGGCGCTACCATGTGACCAGCATGCACGGCAGTCCTCCCGCGGTCCGCTCCCTCGACTACGACGCGCTGCGCGCTTACGGCGCGACGCGGCCCCGGCCCGAGCTGCCCGCGGGCCGGGACTTCTGGGTGTTCGGCTACGGCAGCCTGATGTGGAACCCGGGCTTCCCCCATCTGGCGGTGCGCCAGGCCCTGCTGCACGGCTTTCACCGGCGCTTCTGCGTCTATTCGCATCGCTACCGCGGCACGCCGGAGCGTCCGGGCCTGGTGCTCGGGCTCGACCGCGGCGGCGCCTGCCACGGCATGATCTTCCAGGCGCCGGCCGCCGAGGCCGGCACGGTGATGGACTATCTATGGGAGCGCGAGATGGTGACCGGGGTCTACGAGCCGCGCTGGCTCACCACCCGGACGCCCGAGGGGCCGGTCTCGGCGCTCGGGTTCGTGGTCGACCCGCGCCATCCCCAGTACACCGGCAAGATGCCTGCCGACTGGGTCGCCCGCATGATCGTCCAGGGCCGCGGCAACCGGGGGCCCTGCAGCGAGTACCTGGTCGAGACCGACCGGCACCTGCGCGCCCTCGGCATCGTCGACCGCTCCTTGTCCCAGCTGATCCGCCTGGTCGACCGGCACTGCCCGCCGACTTGACGCCGGAGCCGGCAGGCGGCGAGGTCGCTTGCGCAGGACCGCCGCCGCCGGTCACTCTGCGCCGATGCCGCTCGACGACCTCGCCCTTCTGGAGCGCCTGGCCGCGGCGCTCGCCGCCGGCCTGCTGATCGGCCTGGAGCGCGGCTGGCGCGCGCGGGCCCTGGCCGAGGGCGCGCGCGTCGCCGGCCTGCGCACCTTCGGGCTGATCGGCCTGCTCGGCGGCCTGGCCAGCCTGCTCGGCCAGGCCGAGGCGCCGGGCCAGGGATTGCCGGTGCTGGCCGCGGCCTTCCTTGCCCTCGGGCTGGTGCTCGCGGCCGGCTACTGGCGCGCCACCGCAGCCAGCCGCGACCTTTCGGCGACCAGCGCGGTCGCCGCCCTGGTCACCTTCGGACTCGGCGCCGCCGCCGGGGCAGGCGAGCTGGCGGTCGCCGGCGCCGGGGCGGTCATCGTCGCCCTGCTGCTCGGCACCAAGCCGCAGCTGCACCGGCTGGTCGGGCGCCTCGAGCGGCGCGAGCTGCTGGCCGTGCTCCAGCTGCTGCTGATCTCGCTGGTGCTGCTGCCGGTGCTGCCGGACCGTGGCCTGGGGCCCTGGCAGGCCCTCAATCCCTACCGGATCTGGTGGATGGTCGTGCTGGTCGCCGGCCTGTCCTCGATCGGCTACTTCGCGATCCGCCTGGCCGGGCCGCGTCGGGGCCTGCTGCTCACCGGCCTGCTGGGCGGCCTTGCCTCCTCGACCGCGACGACGGTCGCCCTGGCGCGCCGGGCGGCCTCTGCCAAGCCCGAGGGGCTGGCGCCGCCGCGCCTGCTGGCCGCCGGGATCCTGCTGTCCTGCGCCGTCATGTTCCCGCGCATGCTGCTGGTCTCGGGCCTGATCGCGCCCGCGCTGCTGCCGCTGCTGGCGGCACCCTTGCTCGCCGCCGGGCTGGCGGCGGCCGCGGTCGCGCTCTGGGCGGCGGCCGGCGGAGGGAGCGCGCCGGAGAAGCCTGCGCCGCAGGAACCTGCGCGCGAGGAAGCCGCGGTCAGGCTCGAGGCCGAGAATCCCCTGGAGCTCGGCACGGCGCTCAAGTTCGGCCTGCTGCTCGCGGCGATCCTGCTCGGCACCGAGGCGCTGCGCCGCTGGGTCGGCAACGAGGCGCTCTACCTGATCGCCGCCGTCTCCGGCCTCGCCGACGTCGACGCCGTGACGCTGTCGTTCTCGGCCCTGGTCGCCGACGGGGCGGCGCTCCCGGCGCTGGCCGGCGGTGCGATCCTGCTGGCCGCGGGGGTCAACACCGCGGTCAAGGGCGCGCTGGGCATGGCGCTGAGCCGCGGCCGGCTCTGGTCCTGGCTCGCCGGCGGCCTCGGCGGCGCCCTGCTGGCCGGCGCCGCGGCGATGCTGGGGCAGAGGTTGTTCGTCCCCGCTTGAGACCGCCTTCGCCGGTTGGCGGCCGCCCTTCAGCCGCCGTGGAGCGCGACCCAGCCGGACTCGACCAGCCGCGAGACGTCGCCGAAGTCGACCAGCAGCAGCACCAGCAGGACGATGATCGCCAAACCCAGGAAGGGCGTGTACCAGGGCAGCGGCACGGGATTGGCGGCGCCGCAGGCCTGGCAGCGGTCGTCGTCGATGCCGAGCGCGGCGCCGCACTGGCGGCAGAGGCGGCGGCTCACGGGGCGCTCACGGGGCACGGGGCGCTCACGAGCACTTCGAGTAGCCGCAGCCGGTGCAGAGGTCGCAGCCCTCCTGGCGGATCAGCGCGGCGCTGCCGCACTTGGGGCACTGCCGGGCGACGCGGCCCCGCCCGCCGCCGGGGCTCGCGCCCTCCTCGGGCGGCGGCTGGTCGTCGCCGGCCGCGACGCGCCGCACCTGCTCGGCCAGGGAGGCGGCCTCCGGCGGCGCCAGGAAGCCGATGTCGACCAGATGCCGCTCGATGACGCCGCCGATCGCGGCGAGCAGCGAGGGCACGTAGCGACCGCCCAGCCAGGCGCCGCCGCGCGGATCGAAGACCGCCTTCAGCTCCTCGACGACGAAGGAGACGTCGCCGCCGCGCCGGAATACCGCCGAGATCATCCGGGTCAGGGCCACGGTCCAGGCGTAGTGCTCCATGTTCTTGGAGTTGATGAAGACCTCGAAGGGCCTGCGCCGCCCGTCCTGCACGATGTCGTTGAGCGTGATGTAGATGGCGTGGTCGCTCTCCGGCCAGGTCAGCTTGTAGGTCCGACCGGGCAGGGCCTCGGGCCGGGCCAGCGGCTCCGTCAGGTGGACGACGCCGCCCTCCGCGGGCGCGGCGGCGGCGGCCTTGTCCTCGACCTCCAGCACGGCGCCGCGCAGCGCGTTCGGCCGGTAGGTCGTGCAGCCCTTGCAGCCGAGCTCGTAGGCGCTGCGGTAGACGTCCTTGAAGGCCTCGAAGCCGATGTCGGCCGGCAGGTTGATGGTCTTGGAGACCGAGGAGTCGATGAAGCGCTGCACCGTCGCCTGCATGACCAGGTGCGCCGCCGGCTCCAGCGACTGGGCGTCGACGAAGGCCGGCCCCGGCGCCGCCTCGGCGCCGAAGCGCTCGCGGAACAGGCGGTAGGCGTGGTCGACGACCTTCTCGGCCGGCCGCTCGCCGTCGGCCTGGCGGACCCGGCGCGTGTACTCGAAGGCGAAGACCGGCTCCAGGCCCGAGGAGACGTTGTCGGCAAGCAGCGAGATCGTCCCGGTCGGCGCGACCGAGGTGACCAGGCCATTGCGAATGCCGTAGCGGGCGATCGCCTCGCGCACCTCTGGCTCGAGCTCGCCGACGGTCTCGCCGGCCAGGAAGGCCTCGCGGTCGAACAGCGGGAAGCTGCCCTTCTCGGCGGCCAGCTCGCTCGAGGCCAGGTAGGCGGCACGGCGCAAGGCGCCCAGCCAGCGCTCGCTGCGCTCGACCGCCTCCTGGCTGCCGTAGCGCAGGCCGCAGAGGATCAGGGCGTCGGCGAGCCCGGTGATGCCGAGGCCGATGCGCCGCTTGGCCAGCGCCTCCGCCTTCTGCGCCTCGAGCGGGAAGCGCGAGGCGTCGATGGCGTTGTCGAGCAGGCGCACGGCGGTGGCGGTCAGCTCGGCCAGCGCCTCGAGGTCGAGGTCGGCATCGGCTTCGAAGGGCCGCTCGACCAGGGCCGCCAGGTTGATCGAGCCGAGCAGGCAGGCGCCGTAGGGCGGCAGCGGCTGCTCGCCGCAGGGATTGGTCGAGCCGATCGTCTCGCAGTAGTGCAGGTTGTTGCGCTGGTTGATGCGGTCGATGAAGATGACGCCCGGCTCGGAGGCCTCGTAGGTCGCCGCCATGATGCGCTCCCAGAGCGCCCGCGCCTTCATGGTCCGGAAGGTCCTGCCGCCGAACACCAGCGGCCAGTCGGCGTCCTCGCGCAGCGCCGTCATGAAGCCGTCGGTGACCAGCACCGAGAGGTTGAAGTTGGTCAGCCGGCCCGGGGTTCGCTTGGCCTCGACGAAGGCCTCGATGTCGGGATGGTCGCAGCGCAGGGTCGCCATCATGGCGCCGCGCCGGTTGCCGGCCGACATCACGGTGGCGCACATGGCGTCCCAGACGTCCATGAAGGACAGCGGGCCCGAGGCGTCGGCGCCGACGCCGGCGACCGGCGCGCCGCGCGGCCGCAGGGTCGAGAAGTCGTAGCCGATGCCGCCGCCCTGCTGCAGGGTCAGCGCCGCCTCGCGCAGCTGGGCGAAGATCCCGCCCATGTCGTCGGGGATCGTGCCCATGACGAAGCAGTTGAACAGCGTCACGTTGCGCTCGGTGCCGGCGCCGGCCAGGATCCGCCCGGCGGGCAGGAAGCGGAAGCCCTCCAGGGCCTCGTAGAAGCGCCCTTCCCAGAGGTCGGGCGCGCGCTCGACGGCGGCCAGCGCCCGGGCGACCCGCCGCCAGCTGTCCTCGACGCTGTCCTCGAGCGGCGCGCCCTCGGCGTCCTTCAACCGGTATTTGTCGTGCCAGATCTTCTGGGAGATCGACGAAAGCGCCATCGGGAGAGCGCGCTCCGGCTTGCCTGAAGGACCGCAAAGGTAGGGTCGCGGCCGGCAGGAATCAACGTTCATCCTTCGTTCGGCCGGCGGTGGCGGCCCGGCCCTCGGCCAGCAGCCGCCGGCTCGCCGGCTCGATGCGCGCCTCCAGCTCGGCCAGGAACTGCCGGCGCGGCAGCCCCGGCGGAATCGGCTCCAGGAACTCCAGCACGATGCGGCCGGGCCGGCGCAGGAACGACTGGCGCGGCCAGTAGAGGCCGGAGTTGAGCGCCACCGGCACGACCGGCACCCCGAGCTCGCCGTAGAGCGCCGCGACCCCCGGGTGGTAGGGCCGGCTGTCGCCGGGCGCGGTGCGCGTGCCCTCGGGATAGATCACCAGGGGCCGGCGCTCGCGGCCGACGATGCGACGCGCCGCCGCCAGCATCCGGCGCAGGGCCGCGGCCCCGCCCTTGCGGTCGACCGCGATCATGCGCAGCCGCCACATGATCCAGCCGAAGAAGGGCACCAGCAGGAGCTCGCGCTTGAGCACGTAGGCCGGGTCGCGGACCAGCAGCGGGAACACCAGGGTGTCCCAGGCCGACTGGTGCTTGCTGGCGATCAGCAGGCCGCCCTCGGCCGGCAGGCGGTCGCGGCCGCGGACCTCCCAGGTCAGGCCGCAGAGGTGCTCCAGCAGGAACAGGATGCCGCGGACCCACAGCCGGCCGCCGGCGTAGAGGGCGCGCCTGGGCAGCAGGAAGGCCGGCAGCAGGACCAGCCCGATGGCGACCAGCCAGAGGTGGTAGGCGAGCTGGAACAGCGCCGAGCGGAGGATCAGGGCGATCCCCGCCGGTGGCTCCGGCGGGCCTTCGGCCGGCGCGCTCACGCGCGCGGTTTCCCGAGCGCGCTCGCGCGCGCAGACCCCCCGAGCGCGCTCGCGCGCGCAGACCCCCCGAGCGCGCTCACGCGCGGAGCCCGTCGAGACCGCCGGGCAGCAGGCCGGCGGCCAGGGCGGCGAGGAACTTGACGTACTCGGTCATCAGCAGCCAGGCGCTGTCGGGGCTGAACCACCACTGCTCGCGGAAGCCGACCGGGAACACCGGATGGGGCACGATCTCGGCCTCGGGCAGGGCGCGGCGGAACTCCATCATGCTGCGCGGCAGGTGGTAGGCGCCGGTCACCAGGCGCAGGCTGGTCAGGCCCTCCCTGCGCATCCACTCGGCGGCCTCGCGGGCGTTGCCGTGGGTGTCCTCGGCGTCGTAGCCGAGGGCGATGCAGCAGGCCAGCTCCTCCGGCGCGCCGCGCCCCAGGCGCAGCAGCTCGCTGACCTCGACGCCCCGGTAGACGCCTGAGACGAAGAGCTTCTGCGCCGCGCCCTGCTCGAGCAGCTCGAAGCCGACCTTGAGCCGCTCGCTGCCGCCGGTCAGCACGACGATGGCGTCGGTGCGCTGGTCGGGTGGCGGCGCCACCGGCGGCAGACCGAGGGCGAAGGCGGCGAAGCCGCCCAGGAACAGCAGGAGCAGGACCGCCGGGACAAGCAGGAAGCGGCGCGGCCGCCGGGTCCGATCGCGAGGCATTGTGCTCATCGCCGGATCGCCGCTAGGCAAGCCGGGCGAGGGTGCCGAGCACCGTCCAGCGCGCCGTCAGGGCGGCGACCGCGACGGCCAGCGGCGGCAGCAGCAGCAGGGCGATCCAGTCGACCGGCGTCGGCGAGAAGCCCGGCAGCAGCCCGGCGCCGCTCTCCACGACCCGCTCCAGCGCATAGAGCACCAGGCCGGCCGCGACCAGGCCGACGAGACCGCCGCGCAGGGCCAGGCGCGCCGCGTTGTGCTGGAACTGACCGGCGACGTAGCGGTCGCGCGCGCCCATGAGGTGCAGCAGCTCGATGGTCTGGCGATGCACCGACAGGCCGGTGCGGGTGACGAAGATGAGCGTCAGGATGGTCGCGGCCCCGACCAGCAGCACGACCGCCGCGGCGATCAGCTGGAGCGAGCGCGCGAAGTCGATCAAGGCGCCCAGGTAGCGCTGGTGGTCGTCGAGCCGGGCCGCCGGGATCTCCTGCTCCAGCCGTTCGGCGAGGCCCTCGGGCACGCCCTCGACGCCGCGGGCCAGGGTGACGTCGACCAGCACGGGCAGCGGCAGGGTCGCGTCGTAGGCGCTGGCGCCGAGCCAGGGCTCGAGCAGGCCGCCGAGCGTCCGGCGGTCGAGCACCTCGACCTGCGAGATGCTTTCGCTGGCGGCCAGGAACTCGAGCACCAGGCCGACCCTGGCCTCGGTCTCGGCGGCGTTCTGGCCGGGCATCACCTGCACCGTCAGCTTGCCGGCCAGCCCGCTGTCCCAGCGCGCGGCCAGCCGGTTGGCGCCGAGCGCGCCGACCAGGGCGAGGCCGGCCAGGAAGACCAGGAAGGCGATCAGCCAGGGCAGGTAGCGCGCCGAGGCGTCGCTGGCCAGCGGCAGGTCGCGGCGGCGGCGGCGCTTGGGGACCGCGGGCCGCCGAGCGGAGAGCGAGGGGAAGCCGCGGCGCGCCATGGCTCAGGCGGCTCCGCCGGCCGCCCGGGCCACGGCGGGCACGATGCGCAGCGTGCCGCCTTCCAGGCGCAGCCGCGGGTGCGCGAAACGCCCGACCAGCGTCTCGTTGTGGGTGGCGACGACCACGGTCGTGCCGTTGCGGTGCATCTCCTCGAACAGGAACATCAGGCGCATGGCGATGCGGTCGTCGACGTTCCCGGTCGGCTCGTCGGCGAGCAGCAGGCTAGGCCGGCCGACGACGGCGCGGGCGATGGCGACGCGCTGCTGCTGGCCGCCCGACAGGGTCGCCGGCAGCGAATCCAGGCAGTCGGCCAGGCCGACCCAGGACAGGAGCTCGCTGACCTTGGAGTCGATCGCGCCGCCCCGCTCCCCGGTCAGGTGCAGCGGCAGGGCGACGTTCTCGAAGGCGGTCAGGTGGGCGATCAGGCGGAAGTCCTGGAACACGACGCCCATGCGGCGGCGCATCACCGCCCGGTCCTCGCGCGACAGGCGGGCGACGTCGCGGCCGAACAGCATCAGGCGGCCGCGCGTCGGGCGCTGGCCGAGGTTGAGCAGGCGCAGGAAGGAGGACTTGCCGGCACCGCTGTGGCCGACCAGGAAGTGGAAGGAGCCCGGCTCGAGGTGGCAGGTGACGCCGCTCAGCACCTCCGGCCCCTCGCCGTAGCGCAAGGCGACGTCGTCCAATCGAACCAACGGGCCTGTCCTCCTGGCGGTTGGGGGCGGGGGCGGCGGGCGGGCGCCGCCTCCGTGCTGCCGGTCGCCCGAGCGCCTGGATAGCAAGCGCCGGGATCGCTCCACAAGGGCCAGTCCCCTTATGGCACGTTCCGGCGCTGCCCCGCCCGCCCGGAATTCGCAAGGCCGGACCGGCCCGGATCGCCCCCGGTCGGGCGATTGCGCCGGTCGCCGCCGCAAGGTCGTCAGCGGCCGGCCTTGCTATGGCGCGAGTCAGGGTCTTATAAGGAGTCCCGCCTGCGCGCGACCCAGCGAGCCCTCTAGACGGACTGTCCTGCCCGGCCCATGGAAATCGCTTGCCCCAACTGCGCGAAGCGCTTCCGTCTGCCGGCAGAGAAACTCGGGCCGAAGGGCCGCAAGCTCCGCTGTGCGGGCTGCGCCCACGTCTGGTTCCAGGCGCCGCCGCCCGAGGCCGCGGCCGAGGGGACCGGCGCCGCGGCGGCGCCTGCCACGGCCCTGGCGGCCGAGGCCGGGGAGGTGCCCTGGCCCAAGGCCCCGCACCGCGAGGAGCCGGGCTACGACCGGCCGCCGATCTTCGACGGCCCGCATCTCGGCGAGCCGCGCCGCTTCGAGCTGTCGAGCGAGGCCGACGACGCGAGGAGGGCGCGCGGCGGCTCGCGCGCGGGCCTAGTCGTCGGCTGGCTGCTGCTGCTGCTGGTCGTTGCCGGCCTGGTCGTCGGCGGCTGGTACTACCGCAACCAGATCGTCGAGGCGGTGCCCGAGCTGCGGCAGATCTACGACCTGCTCGACGTGCCGCTGGAGACCGGCCATCCCGGCGTCGTGCTCGAGGACGTCACGACCCAGGTCAACACGGTCGGCGACGGCCGGGTCATGACCATCACCGGCCGCGTCGGCAATGTCAGCGACCTGCCGCGCGAGGTGCCTATGCTGGTCGCCACCGTGACCGACAAGACCGGCGCGGTCCTGGTCGAGTGGCGCTTCGACGCCGGTCGGACGGTACTGCGTCCCGGCGAGGAGCTCGAGTTCGAGACGCGGCGGGAGGCCATTCCGCGCGGCGAACTGAGCGTCCGCGTCGATTTCGTCCTGCCGTAGCGCCCGCCGCCTGCCATTCGCGGCTCGAACTCGGCGCGGAAATGCGCTTTGCTTGAGCGCGGCCGGCCCTTGGTGCCGGCTCCTGGTCGTGGGAACAGCCGATGGTCCGCATTCTGATCGCCGAGGACGACGAATCCGTCCGCACCTTCGTGACCCGGGCGCTTGAGCAGCGCGGCTTCGAGGTCACGGCGGCGAACGACGGCCTGCAGGCGCTGGAATGCCTGAAGGACGGGCCCTTCGACCTGCTGATCACCGATATCGTCATGCCAGGCCTCGACGGCATCGGCCTCGCGCTCAAGGTGACGCGCGACCACCCGGACCTGCCGGTGCTGCTGATGACCGGCTACTCCGCCGAGCGCCAGCGCGCCCACAATCTCGACGAGCTGATCGCCGAGGTGCTGGTCAAGCCCTTCACCTTGAAGCAGATCTGCGAAGCCGCCGAGACGGCCCTCGGATTGCGCCGCACGACGGACGACGCGCACCGCTGAAGCGCCCTTCGGTCAGGCGGCCGACTCCGCGTCGGCGGGCGGAGACCCCCAGCCTGCTGGCGCCGGCTCAGAACTGGCGGAGCAGTCGGTCCAGGTAGTCCAGCTCGATGGCCGGGCGGTCGACGTCCTGGCGACGCCGCCGCAGCTCGTCGAGAATCTGGCGGGCGCGGCGCAGCTCGGAGCCGGTCGGGATCTCGACGCGGTCGTCGCCCTCCAAACCCTGGCCCTGGGGGCCCCGGCCGAAGGGGTCGCGACCCTGCCCGGGACGCTCGCCCGCCTGGGTGCCGTCCTGGCCCTCGCCCGGCTGCATCTGCTGGGCGAAGCTCTCCAACATGCTCTCCAGGCCCTGCTGCAACTGGTCCAGGGCCTCGCCCTGGGACTGCGCCGCATTGCCGGGCTGACCCTCGCCGAGGGCGTCGCGGGCGTCGCGCATCGCCTGCTCGGCCTGGCCGAGCGAGCGCGGGATCTCGCCCATCATCTCGCCGATCTCGCCCATCATCTCGCCGAGCCGGCGGCGCAGCGCCTCCTGGGCCTGGGCGTCGCCGGCGTTCGAGCTGCGGCCCGGGTCCCTGCCCTCGCCCTCGCCCTCGCCGCGCTCACCCGACTGCTGCTGTTGGCTGCCCTGCTGCGAGCGCTGGAAGCTGCGGTCGAGCAGCTCCTGCTGCTGGCGCATCATCTCCTGCAGCCCCTGCATCGTCTGCTGGGCCTGCTGCGCGGCTTCGTTCATGCGCTGCTGCATCGGCATGGCCTGCAGGTTCTCCAGCATCTGCTGGAGCTGCGACAGCAGCTCGCGGGCCTGGTCGCGCGCGCCCGCCTGGGCCAGCTCGCGAGCCTGCTCGATCAGGCGCTGCAGGTCGTCGCGCTGCAGCATCTGCGCGTCGGGCGGCAGCGGCTGCGCCTCGCCGAGCTCCTGCTCGCCCATCCGCTCCATCATCTGCTCGGCCATCTGCCGCAGGAAGTCGTCGAGCGCGCGCTGCAGCTCGCTCATCAGGCGCTCGATCTCCTCCTCGGGAGCGCCCTGCTCGAGCGCCTCCATGAGCTCCTCCTGGAGCTCGCGCAGGCGCCGCTCGGCGAGCGCCAGCTCGCCTTCCTCGATGTGCAGGGCGGTGTCCCAGAGCAGCTCCTGGACCTGTGCCACGGCGGCCTCGCCGCGGTCGTGAATCAGGCGGCGCTCGGCGATGGACAGCGCCAGGGCGACCACGACGTCGTGCGCGAAGTGGGCCGGGCGGCGGCTCAGCTCGTCCAAGCCCTGGACGACCGGCCGGCGCTGCTCGGGCGCCAGGGTCAGCCGCTTGCGCAGCTCGACCAGGCGGCGCGCGACGGGATGCTCGAAGGTCCGCTCCGGCATGACCATGGCGAACGACTCGGTGGTGCCGGTCTGGCCGATGGCGTCGCGCGCCTCGAGCCGGACCGTGACCGGGATGCCGGCCCAGGGGTGTGGCGTCAGGTCCCGGTAGGCGGCCCCCTCGCTCTCCGTCACCTCGCCGCTCGGCAGTCCGAGGTCGAAGCTCAGCGGCTCCTCCTCCGGCCGGTCGTCGCGGCGGATCAGCGCCTGCAGGCCGGCCAGGCCGTAGTCGTCCTCGGCCCGGTAGGCCAGCTCCAGGGCACCGCGGCGGGCGCGCGCCGGCGGCTTCAGGTATTCGACGCTTGGCGCCCGGTCGGGCAGCACGCGCAGGTCCCAGGCGCCGAGCGTCGTCTCGCCGCGGCGGATCTCGAGCGGCAGGGAGCGTGCCTCGGCGTCGGTCTCGACCGCCCGCTCGAGCCGCAGGCTGCCGGCGTCGTGGCGCACGAAGGCGGTCTCGTCGCCGCCCAGGCTCAGCACCGCCTCGCCGCTGCCGCCCTGGACCTGGGCGAGCAGCCGGCTTCCGGTCGGCACCTCGATGCGGGTGCCGGCGGTCTTCGCCGGATCGAGGTAGCGCGGCGCCTCGCCGGTATAGGCCGGCGGGTTGAGCCAGACGTCGAGCTGGGGCGGCAGGCTGGCCTCCGTGGCGCCGAAGCTGGGCGTCAACGCGCTCGACAGGCGGAAGCGCCAGTCGGCGCCGCCGACGACCAGGCCGACGACCAGCAGCAGCCCGACCACGGCACGCAGCGCGAAGCCGTCGACCCGGGCCCAGCCGGCTGCGGGCGGCGCCACCCGCAGGCCGCGCAGCTGGTCGGCCAGGCGCCGGCGATGCGCCCGCCAGAGCGCCTCGGCCTCGGCGTCGTCGCCGGGTGTCGCCAGGCTGTCCTCGAGGGCCTGCAGGGGGCGGTGCTCGAAGCCGCTGTCGCGCTCCAGCCGGCGGCGGGCGGCCTCACGCCGCGGCAGGCGGACCCGCCGCACCGCCCAGGCCAGGGCGGCCAGGGCGGCGAGCGAGAAGCCGGCGAGGACGGCCAGGTGCAGCCAGCCGTCGAGCTCGGCCAGCGCGTCCATCAAAGCGAGGGCGAGGAACAGCCCGGCGATGCCGCCCAGCGGCCAGAGCGCCGGCCACAGGCTCTCCCAGAACAGCGCCGCGCGGCTCAGGCCCAGGCGCAGGCGGTAGCCGCGCGCCAGGACGCCCGGCTCCGGAGCGCCCGGCCGCTCGCGGCCCGCTGCCTGGCCGGGCCGGATCACCGGGTCGCTCGCCTTGGAGACCGCATCGCCTCACCTCGCTCGGCCGGGGCTATCCCTCCAGCCAGGCCGGCACCCTGTCCTGGGCGATCAGCGCGGCGTGGTCGGGACGGGCCCGGATCAGGGCGCTGTCGCCGCCGCGCACCATCACCTCGGGCGCCGGTAGTCTTGAATTATAGGTCGAAGACATGGTCGCGCCATAGGCCCCCGTCGAGAGGATCGCGATCAAATCGCCCGGCGCCAGCGGCGGCAGCGGGCGGTCCTGGGCGAAGCTGTCGCCGCTCTCGCAGATCGGCCCGACGACGTCGGCCGGCTCGGCCGGCGCCCCGGCGGCGGCCTGGCGGACCGGGACGATCTCGTGCCAGGCGTCGTAGAGCGCCGGCCGGATCAGGTCGTTCATCGCCGCGTCCAGGATAACGAAGCGCTTGGCCCGGCCCTGCTTGACGTAGAGCACCCGGGCCAGCAGCAACCCGGCGTTGCCGACCAGGTAGCGGCCCGGCTCGAAGACCAGCGGCAGGCCGAGGCCGCCGACCGTGCGCCTGACGGCGGCGACGTAGGCCTCGAGCGACAGCGTCGCCGCGCCCTCCGCCCCGGCCGGACCGTAGGGGATGCCCATGCCGCCGCCGAGGTCGAGGTGGCGGAGCTCCCAGCCCTGGTCGATGAGGCTGCGCGCCAGCTCGGCGAGGCGCGCGAAGGCGGCCTCGTAGGGCTCGGCGTGGACCAGCTGGGAACCGATGTGGACGGCCAGGCCGTCGAGGCGCAGGTTCGGCAGGCCGCGCAGCAGCGCCAGGGCCTCCGGCACCTGCTCGAGGTCGATGCCGAACTTGTTGCCGGCGAGGCCGGTCGAGATCTTGGCGTGGGTGCGCGCGTCGACGTCGGGGTTGACCCTGAGCGCGACCGGCGCGACCCGGCCGAGCCGTGCCGCGACCGCGTCGAGCAGCTTCAGCTCCTCGAGCGATTCCGCGTTGAACTGCCGGATGCCGGTCTCCAGGGCGAAGGCCATCTCCTCGGCGGTCTTGCCGACCCCGGCGAAGACGATGCGCTGCGGCGGCACGCCCGCCGCCAGCGCCCGCCGCAGCTCGCCCTCCGAGACCACGTCGGCGCCGGCGCCGAGTGCGGCGAAGCCGCGGATCACGGCGACATGGGGATTGGCCTTGACCGCGTAGCAGATGCTGGTCGGCAGGCCGCAGCCGGCCAGGGCAGCCTCGAGCGCCCGGTAGGTCGCCTGCATGGCGCCGCCGGCGTAGACGAAGCAGGGGGTGCCGGCCTGCTCGGCGATCCGGTCCAGGGGCACGCCCTCGGCGTGCAGGAGGCCGCCGCGATAGGCGAAGGCGGTCGCGTCCCCCTGGGCGGCGTTGCCGCTTTTGGCCAGGATCTCGGTCATGCCTGCGCTCACTGGGCCGGGTGGACCGTCGTGGTCGTGCGGTCCGGGTCGCGGCCGGGCAGGGCGTCCGGCCGCCGGAACTCCCGGGTCACCCCGAGGCCGGCGACCGGCTCCTCCTCGGCGAGGGGATCGGCCGGGACGACGGTGCGCGGCGCCGGATACTGCTGCGGCCAGGTGAAGGCGGCGGATTCCTCCTCCAGCGGCTTCAGGTCGCCCTTCTTGCCGCAGCCGGGCAGCAGCAGGGGCAGCGCCAGGCAGAGCAGGGCGGCGGCGCGCATCACAGCCAGCGCTCCCGCGCCGCCGCGGCGGCTTCGCGCACGCGCTGCGGGGCGGTGCCGCCGAAGGAGCCGCGGCTCCCGACGGCCTGTTCCGGGGTCAGCACGGCGAAGACTCCCTCGTGAATGCGCGGCTCGACCGCGCGCAGCTCGGCGAGCGGCAGGTCGGCGAGGTCGCAGCCGGCGGCCTCGGCCCGGGCGACCAGGCTGCCGGTGACGTGATGGGCCTCGCGGAACGGCAGGCCGAGCTCGCGGACCAGCCAGTCGGCGAGGTCGGTGGCGGTGATGAAGCCGGCGGCCAGCGCCCGGCGCATGCGCGCGCGGTCGGGGGTCAGGTCGCGGACCATGCCGGCGGTCGCCGCGATGCAGAGCTCCAGGGTGTCGACCGCGTCGAACACCGGCTCCTTGTCCTCCTGCATGTCCTTGCCGTAGGTCAGCGGCAGGCCCTTCATGACGATCAGCAGGGCGGTCAAGTCGCCGATCACGCGGCCGGCCTTGCCGCGCACCAGCTCGGCGGCGTCGGGGTTGCGCTTCTGCGGCATGATCGAGCTGCCGGTGGTGAAGGCGTCGCTGAGCGCCACGAAGCGGAAGCCCTCGGCGCACCAGAGTACCAGCTCCTCGGCGAAGCGCGACAGGTGGACCGCCAGGATCGAGAGCGCCGAGAGGAACTCCAGGGCGAAGTCGCGGTCGGAGACGGCGTCGATGGAGTTGGCCATCGGCCGCTCGAAGCCGAGCGCGCGCGCCGTCGCCTGCCGGTCGATCGGGAAGGAGGTGCCGGCCAGGGCGGCGGCCCCCAGCGGCGACTCGTTCATGCGGGCGCGGCAGTCGGCCAGGCGGCCGCGGTCGCGGCCGACCATCTCGACATAGGCCATCAGGTGATGGCCGAAGGTCACCGGCTGCGCCGCCTGCAGGTGGGTGTAGCCGGGCATCAGGGTCTCGGCCTCCTGCTCGGCGCGGCCGATCAGCGCGTCCTGCAGGTCGCGCAGGCGGCCGTCGAGGCCGTCGAGGGCGTCGCGGACCCAGAGCCGGAAGTCGGTCGCGACCTGGTCGTTGCGCGAGCGCGCGGTGTGGAGCCGCCCGGCCGGCGCGCCGACGATCTCGGTCAGCCGCGCCTCCACGTTCATGTGGATGTCCTCGAGTGCGCGCGAAAAGGTGAAGCGGCCCTCCTCGATTTCCGCCAGCACCTGGTCTAGACCCTGGCGGATGGCGGCGCCGTCCTCGGCCGAGACGATGCCCTGGGCGACCAGCATGGCGGCGTGGGCCTGGCTGGCGCGGATGTCCTGGCGGTAGAAGCGCCGGTCGATGTCGATCGAGGCGTTGATCGCCTCCATGACGGCGTCGGCGCCGCCGGCGAAGCGGCCGCCCCACATGCTGTTGGCAGCGGGGGCGGACTCGGCCGGGGCGGAACGGGTGCGGGCTTCGGAGCCCTTGGGTGTGGCAGCCTTCATGACGGTGAGGTTTAACGGATGACCCGGCTCTTGAGAAAGCCTCTTCGCGCTCCTACCCGCACGGCGGCGCTCGCGGCGCTGCTTGCGGGCCTGGTCGCGGTCCTGCTTCGGGGCGGCGCCGGCCTGCCGGTTCCCACCGCGGTCGCGGCCGGCCTGGGCGAGGGCTACGTCATCTACGAGAACGCCGAGCCGGTGCCCGACATCTCGTTCAAGCACAAGACGGGCGGCCTGGTTCGCGAGGTCAGCCTGCGCGACTTCGCCGGCAAGGTCGTGGTGCTGAACTTCTGGGCGACCTGGTGCCCGCCCTGCGTCGCCGAGATGCCCTCGCTCGACCGTCTGCAGGCGGCGCTCGGGCCCGAGGGCGTCGAGGTCGTGGCGCTGTCCGAGGACCGCGGCGGCTTCGCCCAGGTAGACCCCTTCTACGAGGCGCGGGGCCTGGAGCGGCTGGAGCGCTACGTCGACGAGGGCGGCGCGCTCGGCCGGCACTTCGCGATCAGGGCAATGCCCACGACCATTCTGATCGGCCCCGACGGCATCCCCGTCGGCGCCGTCGAGGGCGCCGCCGAGTGGGATTCGCCGGAAGCCCAGAAGCTGCTGCGGGCCCTGCTGAAGCAGTGAGCCGCCGCGGCGGCCTAGGGCGTCAGCGCGTCGGGACCGGGGTCTCGCCGCTGTAGTCGTAGAAACCGCGGCCGGCCTTGCGGCCGACCCAGCCGGCCTCGACGTACTTCACCAGCAGCGGGCAGGGCCGGTACTTGGTGTCGGCGAGGCCGTCGTGCAGCACGTGCATGACCGCAAGGCAGGTGTCGAGGCCGATGAAGTCGGCCAGCTCGAGCGGGCCCATCGGGTGGTTGGCGCCCAGCTTCATCGCCGTGTCGATGGCCTCGACCGAGCCGACGCCCTCGTAGAGCGTATAGACCGCCTCGTTGATCATCGGCAGCAGGATGCGGTTGACGATGAAGGCCGGGAAGTCCTCGGCGGCGACCGGCTGCTTGCCCAGGCGCACGGTCAGCGCGCGGATCGCGGCGAAGGTCTTCTCGTCGGTCGCGATGCCGCGGATCAGCTCGACCAGCTGCATCACCGGCACCGGGTTCATGAAGTGCATGCCCATGAAGCGCGCCGGCCGGTCGGTGACCGCGGCCAGACGGGTCACCGAGATCGAGGAGGTGTTGGTGCAGACCAGCGCCTCGGGCTTCAGCAGCGGGCAGAGCTTCTGGAAGATCGAGCGCTTGATCTCCTCGTTCTCGGTCGCCGCCTCGATGACCAGCTCGCAGTCCCCGAAGCCCGACATCTCGGTGACCGTCGAGATCCGCGCCATGGTCGCGTCCTTGTCGGCCTCGCTGATCTTGCCGCGCTTGGCCTGGCGGTCGAGGTTGCGCTGGATGCCGTCGATCGCCTTGTCGAGCTGCTCCTGGCCGAGGTCCTGGAGCACGACATGAAAGCCGGAGAGCGCGCAGACATGGGCGATGCCGCTGCCCATCTGGCCCGCGCCGATGACGCCGACGGTCTTGATCTCGGCGGGCAGGGGCGCGTTGCTCTGGTCGGACATGGGGCGGGGATCTCTTCGCTGTCGTGCAGGTTGAAAGGGACGGTCGGGAAGGGCTCAGGCCTTGTCGAGCTCGGCCTCGAGCTCGGGCACGGCCTTGAAGAGATCGGCGACCAGGCCGTAGTCGGCGACCTGGAAGATCGGCGCCTCCTCGTCCTTGTTGATCGCCACGATAACCTTGGAGTCCTTCATGCCGGCGAGGTGCTGGATGGCGCCGGAGATGCCGACCGCGATGTAGAGCTCGGGGGCGACGACCTTGCCGGTCTGGCCGACCTGGTAGTCGTTCGGCACGTAGCCCGCGTCGACCGCGGCGCGGCTGGCGCCGACCGCGGCGCCGAGCTTGTCGGCGATGCGCTCGAGCATGGCGAAGTTCTCGCCCGACTGCATGCCGCGGCCGCCGGAGATGATGACCCGGGCGCTGGTCAGCTCCGGGCGCTCGGACTTGGTCAGCTCGTGGCCGACGAAGCTGGAAAGGCCGGCGTCGCCGGCCGAGGCGACCTCCTCGATCGCGGCGCTGCCGCCCTCGGCCGCGACCGCGTCGAAGGCCGTGCCGCGCACGGTGATCAGCTTCTTGGCGTCGCTCGACTTGACCTTGGCGAGGGCGTTGCCGGCGTAGATCGGCCGCACGAAGGTGTCGGCCTCGACGACCTCGCTGATGTCCGAGATGCCCTGGACGTCGAGCAGGGCCGCGGCGCGCGGCAGGACGTTGCGGGCGCCGGTCGTGGTCGGGCCCAGGATGTAGTCGTAGCTCTCGGCCAGCTTGACCAGCAGCGGCGCGATGTTCTCGGCCAGCTTGGCGTCGTACTCCGGCGCGTCGGCCTTGAGCACCTTGGCGACGCCCTCGATCTTCGCCGCCGCCTCGGCCGCGGCGGCGCAGTCGCTGCCGGCGACCAGGACGTGGATCTCGCCGCCCGCCTTCTCGGCGATCGCCTTGGCCGCGGCCACGACGTTCAGCGTGACCGGCTTCAGGGAGGCGTTGTCGTGCTCGGCGTAGACCAGGATGCTCATGACGGGGCTGCCCTATGGCTGGCGCGGGGTTGGACCGATCCGGAAAAAAGCGGGATCGCCGCTCAGATGACCTTGGCTTCGTTCTTCAGCTTGTCGACCAGCTCGGCGACGCTGCCGACCTTGACGCCGGCCTGGCGCGCCGGCGGCTCGGTGACCTGGAGCACGCTCAGGCGCGGCGTCACCTCGACGCCGAGATCGGCCGCGCTCATCGTCTCGATCGGCTTCTTCTTCGCCTTCATGATGTTCGGCAGGCTGGCGTAGCGCGGCTCGTTGAGGCGCAGGTCGGCGGTCACGATGGCGGGCAGCTTGACCGTGATGGTCTCGAGCCCGCCGTCGATCTCGCGCGTCACCTTCAGCTCGCCGTCGGCCTTCTCGATCTTGCTGGCGTAGGTCGCCTGGCTCCAGCCGAGCAGCGCCGAGAGCATCTGGCCGGTCTGGCCGAAGTCGTTGTCGACCGCCTGCTTGCCGAGCAGCACCAGCTCCGGCTGCTCCTTGTCGACCACGGCCTTCAGCAGCTTGGCGATGGCGAGCGGCTCGAGCGCCTCGTCCGACTGGACCAGGATGCCGCGGTCGGCGCCCATGGCCAGCGCCGTGCGGATTGTCTCCTGGCTCTGCTGCGCGCCGCAGGAAACCGCGACGATCTCGGTGGCGATCCCCTTCTCCTTGAGCCGCACCGCCTCCTCGACGGCGATCTCGCAGAAGGGGTTCATCGACATCTTGACGTTCTGCGTCTCGACGCCGGAGCCGTCCGACTTGACGCGAACCTTGACGTAGGCGTCGATGACGCGCTTGACCGCGACCAGGACTTTCATGCTGCTTTCGTTTCCATCCGCCGGAGGGAGCGGGCGAGGCCGGACCCCGCCGCGGTCCCGGGAAGTGAGAGCCGGTGCGGACGGCTTGGCGCCGTCACGATTTGTTGCAGCCGCACAATAGGTAGATGGCGAAAGGCTGTCAATTGCCGCCGGATTGGCGTCAACTCGTTGTTATTTAAGTGTTTCTACCGGTGCTGACCGGGCACCCAGAGCACGTCTCCGGCGGCTTCGGCGTTGACGTGGCGCGCCAGGACGAAAAGCAGGTCCGACAGCCGGTTGAGGTAGCGCACGGCCTCGGGATTGATCGCCTCGCGCTCGGCCAGGCGCGTCGTCTCGCGCTCGGCGCGGCGCACCACGGTGCGCGCCAGGTGCAGGTGCGCGGCCGCCGCGGTGCCGGCCGGCAGCACGAAGGACTTCAGCGGCTGCAGCGCGGCGTTGTAGCGGTCGATCTCGCCCTCGAGCCAGGTCGGCTGGGAAGCCAGGATGCGCAGCGGCGGGAACTCGGGCGCCTCGACCTCCGGCGTCGCCAGGTCCGCGCCGAGGTCGAAGAGGTCGTTCTGGATGCGGCTGAGCAGCCCGTCGAGCGCCTCCTGCCCGGCCGTGTGCAGCCGCACCAGCCCGATGACGGCGTTGGCCTCGTCGACCGTGCCGTAGGCCTCGACCCGCAGGTCGTGCTTGGGCACGCGCTTGCCGCTCGACAGCGAGGTCCGGCCCTTGTCGCCGCCGCCCGTGTAGATGCGCGTCAGCTGGACCACGGGCTCAGCGGCCGGCGGTCAGCATGGCCAGCGCGAAGAGCGCGATCGCGACACCCTGGGCGACGATGCGCGCCCGCATCAGGCGGTTGCCGTACTTGGCGTTGAAGTCGCCGCCGCGCGCCATCGAGAACAGGCCGGTGAAGAGCACGCCGAGCGTGATCACCATGGCGAGGGCGACCAGGATCATCATGAAGCTCATGTCCCAGGATATAGGCAGTGGTTCGCTCGTCGCCAGCGTGTTTTGCGCCAGCGGGCCCCGCGGCGTGCGCGATCAGAACTGGACGGCGCTGCGCAGGCCGGGGAGGGCGAGCACGGCGATGTAGCCGAGGTAGAGCGCGACGTAGAGGCCGCCCTCGCGGCGGTTGATGCGCCAGCCGGAGGCCGCGGTGACGAACAGCAGCAGGGTCGCGCCGAGCATGACCCAGAGGTCGAAGCCGAGCACCGCGTCGGGGATCGGGATCGGCCTGACCAGCGCGGTCGCGCCCAGGATGCCGAGCAGGTTGAAGACGTTTGAGCCGAGCACGTTGCCGAGCGCGATGTCGGAGTGGCGCTTGAGCGCGGCGACGACCCCGGTCGCCAGCTCGGGCAGCGAGGTGCCGAGGGCGACCACGGTCAGGCCGATGATCGTGTCGTCGACGCCGAAGCGCTCGGCCAGGACGATCGCCGCCTCGACCAGCAGGTCGGCGCCGAGGATCACGGCGGCGATTCCGGCGGCCGCCACGCCCAGGCCCTTCCAGAGCGGACCGGACAGCGGCTCGACCAGCTCGGCCTCGGCCTCGTGGAGCTTGCCGGCCGGGTCGGCGCCGCGCCGCTCGATCAGGTAGGAGGCGAGCGCGTAGGCGGCGACCAGCGCGACGAGGGCCGCCCCCTCCCAGCGGCTGACCGAGCCGGAGTAGCAGAGGCCGATCGCCAGCAGGGTCGCCACCATCACCATCGAGCCGTCGCGCAGCAGCGCGCCGCGGGCGCAGGCGACCGGGTAGATCAGCGCCGTGACCCCCAGGATCAGCAGGATGTTGCAGATGTTGGAGCCGACGACGTTGCCGACCGCGATACCGGGTGCGCCGGCGAGGGCCGCCTTGATCGAGGCGACCAGCTCAGGCAGCGAGGTGCCGAAGCCGACCAGGAGGATGCCGATCAGGAGCGGGGAGATGTCGAGCCGCCGCGCCACCGCCACGGCGCCGCGGACCAGGAACTCTCCGCCGCCCAGCAGGAGCGCGAAGCCGATCAGCAGTTCGATGTAGAGCATCCGGGGTCCACTGCGCCGTCGCCGTTAGCCGGCCAGGGAACGCGCCGAGGCCACAAGGCGCAGACATCAGGCCTGCGCCGGGCGATTGCAAGCCTCAACGCGAAGCCCCGGCGGGGCCGAGATGGGCCGGCGAAGGGCCGGTGCCGGCGTTGACCCTGCCCGGGGCGGCCCACATAATGCGCTGGCAAGAAAGTGGCCCCACCACTTGTCGCCGATCCGTGCCGGCGGGGGCAAGCCGCCCTCGGTGCCGGCCCCAGGGAGCAGCGCGCCGATGAGGATGCCCGAGCCGGACAGCGCCGTGATCGCGCGCAAGCTGCAGATCGTCGAGGCTCTGCGTGGCCTCGTGCCGGCCCCGGGCGGCGTCATCTTCGACGAGGACGAGCTGCGCGTCTACGAGACCGACGGCCTCACCGCCTATCGCCAGGTGCCGATGATCGTGGTGCTGCCCGGCTCGACCGAGGAGGTCGCCGCGGTGCTGCGCTACTGCCACGCCGAGGGCATCAAGATCGTGCCGCGCGGCGCCGGCACCGGCCTGTCGGGCGGCGCGCTGCCGCTCGCCGACGGCATCACCCTCGGCCTGTCGAAGCTGAACCGCGTCCTGGAGATCGACTACGCCAACCGCTGCGTCGTCACCCAGCCGGGCGTGACCAACCTGGGCATCACCCGGGCGGTCGAGGCGGAGGGCTTCTACTACGCGCCCGATCCCTCCAGCCAGATCGCCTGCTCGATCGGCGGCAACATCGCCGAGAACTCGGGCGGCGTGCACTGCCTGAAGTACGGCCTGACCACCAACAACGTGCTCGGCGTCGAGATCGTGCTGGTCGACGGCACCGTGCTGCGCCTCGGCGGCAAGCACCTCGACGCCGAGGGCTACGACCTGCTCGGCGTGGTCACGGGTTCCGAGGGCCTGCTCGGCATCGTCACGGAGGTGACGGTGCGCATCCTGCGCAAGCCGGCGACGGCGCGCGCCCTGCTGCTCGGCTTTCCGAGCAGCGAGAAGGCCGGCGACTGCGTCGCCGCGATCATCGCGGCGGGCATCATCCCCGGCGGCATGGAAATGATGGACCGCCCGGCGATCCACGCCACCGAGGCCTTCGTCGGCGCCGGCTACCCGCTCGACGTCGAGGCGCTGCTGATCGTCGAGCTCGACGGGCCGGCCGCCGAGGTCGAGCACCTGATCGGACGGGTCGGCGAGATCGCCGAGCGCGAGGGCGCGAGCTACAACCGCGCCTCCCGCGACGAGGCCGAACGCGAGGCCTTCTGGTCGGGCCGCAAGAACGCCTTCCCGGCGGTCGGGCGGATCTCGCCCGACTATCTCTGCATGGACGGCACGATCCCGCGCGGCCGCCTGCCCGAGGTGCTGGCGCGGATGCGCGAGATGAGCGAGCGCTACGGCCTGCGCGTCGCCAACGTCTTCCACGCCGGCGACGGCAACCTGCATCCGCTGATCCTCTACGACGCCAACAAGCCCGACGAGCTGGAGCGCACCGAGGCCTTCGGCGCCGAGATCCTGAAGCTCTGCGTCGAGGTCGGCGGCGTGCTGACCGGCGAGCACGGCGTCGGCGTCGAGAAGCGCGACCTGATGGGCGAGATGTTCGACGAGGACGACCTGAAGCAGCAGCAGCGCCTGAAGTGCGCCTTCGATCCCGGTCAGCTGCTCAACCCCGGCAAGGTCTTTCCGGAGCTGCACCGCTGCGCCGAGCTCGGCCGTCTGCACGTGCACCGCGGCAAGCTGCCGTTCCCGGATCTGCCGCGGTTTTGAGCAGGCTCCCGCGATGAGCGAAGCCTGGAGGCCGACGGACGACGCCCAGGTGTGCGAGGCGGTCGCCTGGGCAAGCGCCGAGCAGGTGCCGCTCGAGGTCGTCGGCCAGGGCAGCAAGCGCGGCTGGGGCCGGCCGCTGCAGTGCGAGCGCGACCTCGACCTCTCGGGCCTGACCGGCATCACGCTCTACGAGCCGGGCGAGCTGGTGCTCTCGGCGCGCGCCGGCACCGGTCTTTCCGAGATCCGCGAAGCCCTTGCCGCCGAGCGCCAGGAGCTGGCCTTCGAGCCGCCCGACCTGGCGCCCTTCTTCGGCCGGCCGCCCGGCGAGGGCACGCTCGGCGGCACCATTGCGACGAATCTCGCCGGGCCGCGGCGAATCAAGGCGGGCGCCGCGCGCGACCACTTCCTCGGCTTCCACGCGGTCTCGGGGCGCGGCGAGCGCTTCAAGTCCGGCGGGCGGGTCATGAAGAACGTCACGGGCTACGACCTGCCGAAGCTGCTGGCCGGCTCCTTCGGCACCCTGGGGGTGATGACCGACCTCACGGTCAAGGTGCTGCCCGCGGCGGAAAAGCAGCGCACGCTGCTGCTCTTCGGGCTCGAGGCCGCGGCGGCGGTCGAGGCGCTGTCGGCGGCGCTGGGCTCGCCGCACGAGGTCTCGGGCGCTGCGCACCTGCCGGCCGCCGTCGCCGCCGGCTCGAGCGTCGACTTCGTCGCCGGCGCGGGCGCCGCGGTCACGGCGGTACGCCTGGAGGGGCACGGCCCCTCGGTCGAGGCCCGCTGTGCGGCGCTGCGCGAGGAGCTTGCCGGGCGCGCGCCGCTCGAGGAGCTGCACAGCCTGCGGACCCGCGCGCTGTGGCGCGAGATCGCCGACCTGGCGCCCTTCGTGGCGCGCCCGGAGCTGGCGGTCTGGCGCATCTCGGTCGCGCCGACCGAGGGCCCGAAGGTCGCGACGTCCCTCGAAGACCTGCCCGAGCTGCTGACTTTCTTCGACTGGGGCGGCGGCCTGCTGTGGCTCGGCACGGCGCCCGGCGAGACGGCCGGGGCCGAGCGGGTGCGCGCCGCCGTGGCCGCGGTCGGCGGTCACGCCACGCTGCTGCGGGCACCGGCCCGGGTGCGCCTGGCGGTGCCGGTGTTCCAGCCGCCCGATCCGCTGGCGGCGGCGCTCTCGCGGCGCGTCAAGGAAGGCTTCGATCCCCGCGGTGTCCTCAATCCCGGCCGCATGGTCGCGGAGCGGTGAGCCGCCCGGGGCCGCAGCGGGGCGGGTGATGGGTTCGCGGCTCCGCTACCTTCTGGTCGGGCTGGCGCTCAGCGCCGCCTGGCTGCTGATCGCCCTCCGCGCGATTCCGGGCGGGCTCGCCCAGGCCGAGGAATTCAGCCTCTACGGCTGGCCGGCCCTCGGCCTGCTCTTCCTCGCCCCGCTCGCGCTGATCTGGCTGGCCCTGGGCCTGGTCCGCCTGCAGCGGCGGGTGAGCCGCCTGCAGGACCTCCTCCTCGGCCGGGGCGCCGAGGGTACGCTGGCCCCGGCCCACCCGCCGCGGCGGGCCGGGCTCGACGCCGAGCCGCCCTTCGCCGAGGCGTGGCGCGAGAGCCGCGGCCCGGAGCACCTGTCCGATGACCCGCGGGCCACCCGGGCGCCCGGTCGGGTCGCCTACTCCGCACTCGATCCCCTGCCCGGCGACTCCCGCTCCGGCGACTCCCGGCCCGGCGAGCCCGAGGCCGGTGAGGCCGGGCGGCGCCAGGCGGCCCCGGAGCGGCAAGGCGCCGATCGCTACGCCGAGGCCGCCGACCGCACCGCGCCGCCCCAGTCGCCGCGGCGGGCGCCTCTGCCGGAACCGCACGCTGCGGAGGCGGACACGACGGCAGAGCCCCTGCCCGACGACCTGGAGCCTCATCGCCCGGCCCGCGCCACGCGCGGCGCGCCGCGGCTGGAAGCCCTGCCGCCGAGCTATCGCGAGGCCGCCGATCCACCCGTCCAGCCGCTCACGGAGGAGCAGCTGGCGCGCTACGAGGCGCGTGCCGCGCGGGAGCTCAACGCCATCACCATGGACCTGGCGTCGATCGTTTCGAACCCGGTCGATTACGACCGGGCGCTCGACGCCCTGAACGGCGGCGTCGAGGGCGCCTTCTTTCAGCTGCTCGCGCGGGATTTCCAGGTCGCCGAGAGCGCCGACCTGCGACAGCAGCTCGCAATGGTCGGCGGGAACGTGATGCTCGATACTTACCTGGAGAAGTACGAGCAGTTGCTCGTCGTCGCCTACCGCAGCGACCCGGGGGGACGCAGCGTCAAGCGCCTCGTCGAGGCGCCCATGGGTCGCCTGCACCAGGCGATCGAGTCCTATCGCCAGTCCGCTTCCCGCGGCTGACTCGGGCGCCGGCGCCCAGCGAGCCGCCGCTCACCGAACGGAACAGCCCACACCATGCAGACCGACTTCACCCTCGCACAGCTGGCCGACCCGGAGATCGCCGAGGCCAACGACATCCTGCGCTCCTGCGTGCACTGCGGCTTCTGTACCGCCACCTGCCCGACCTACGTGCTGCTCGGCGACGAACTCGACAGCCCGCGCGGACGGATCTACCTGATCAAGGACATGCTGGAGAAGGAGCGTGCGCCGAGCGTGCGCACCGTGACCCACATCGACCGCTGCCTGTCCTGCCTGTCCTGCATGACCACCTGTCCGGCCAGCGTCCACTACATGCACCTGCTCGACCAGGCGCGCGTGCGCATCGAGGAGCAGTACGAGCGGCCGCCGGCCGACCGCCTGCTGCGCAGCCTGCTCGCCTGGCTGCTGCCGCGGCCCCGGGCCTTCCGCCTCGCGCTGATCGGGGCCTGGTTCGCGCGGCCCTTCGCCGGCCTCGCGGGCGGCCTGCTCGGCGGCCGGCTCCAGGCCATGCTGCGGTTGGCGCCGGCGTCGCTGCCGGCACCCTCCGCGGTGGACCGGCCGCAGGTCTTCGCCGCCGAGGGGCCGCGTCGGTTGCGCGTCGCCCTGCTCGCAGGCTGCGCGCAGCAGGTCCTGGCGCCGGAGATCAACGAGGCGACGATCCGCCTGCTGACCCGTCACGGCGTCGAGGTCGTGATCGCCCGCGGCGCCGGCTGCTGCGGCGCCCTGACCCACCACATGGGCAAGGAGGCGCCCGCCCTGGCCTCGGCCCGGGCCAACGTCGAGGCCTGGACCCGCGAGCTCGAGGGCGAAGGGCTGGACGCGGTCGTCGTCAACGCTTCCGGCTGCGGCACCACGGTCAAGGAGTACGGACACATGCTGCGCCTGGACGAGGCCTGGGCCGGCCGCGCGGCGGCGATCTCGGCGCTGACCCGGGACGTCACCGAGCTCCTCGACGAGCTCGGCTCGCTCGACTACCGGCGCGTGACCGGCCAGGCGATCGCCTACCACTCGGCCTGCTCGATGCAGCACGGCCAGCAGATCCGGCGCCAGCCCAAGGCGCTGCTGCAGGCGGCCGGCTTCGTGGTCAAGGAACCCCTGGAGGGTCACCTCTGCTGCGGCTCGGCCGGAGTCTACAACCTGCTGCAGCCCGCCCTCGCCGGGGCCCTGCGCGACCGCAAGGTCGCCAACATCGAGCGCACCGGGGCGCCGGCGGTGGCGACCGGCAACATCGGCTGCATCACCCAGATCGCGGGCGGCACCGGCCTGCCGGTGGTGCACACGGTCGGGCTGCTCGACTGGGCGACGGGCGGGCCGCTGCCGAAGCCGCTGCAGGACCACCCGGCTTTCGCCGAGCCGCCCCGGGCCACCTAGTCCATCACGATCTAGTCCATCACGATCCGAGGGCCTTCGCGCTTCTCGGCGTCGGGGCCGAACAGCTTGTCGCGGATCTTGCCGGCGATCGCCAGGTAGACCTGGGCGTGCGGGCTGTCCGGATGCGAGACGACGATCGGCCGGCCGCCGTCGGAGGTCTCGCGGATCTCGATGTCGAGCGGCACCTCGCCGAGAAAGTCCACGCCCAGCTTCTCGGCCTCGGTCCGGGCGCCGCCGTGGCCGAAGATGTGCGCCTCATGGCCGCAGCTCGGGCAGATGTAGAGGCTCATGTTCTCGACGATGCCGAACACCGGCACGTCGACCTTGCGGAACATGTTGAGGCCCTTGCGCGCGTCGAGCAGCGCGATGTCCTGCGGCGTCGAGACGATGACCGCGCCCGACAGCGGGACCTGCTGGGACATGGTCAGCTGGGCGTCGCCGGTGCCGGGGGGCATGTCGACGATCAAGACGTCGAGCTCGCCCCAGTCGACGTCGCGGAGCATCTGCGACAGGGCCGACTGGACCATCGGACCGCGCCAGATCATCGGCGTGTCCTCGGCGACCAGGAAGCCCATCGACATGCACTTCACGCCGAAGTTCTCCATCGGCTTCAGCGTCTTGCCGTCGGGCGAGCTGGGCCGGCCGCTGATGCCCATCATGCGCGGCTGGGAGGGACCGTAGATGTCGGCGTCGAGCATGCCGACCTTCAGCTTCAGGGTCGAGAGCGCGAGCGCGAGGTTGGTCGCCGTCGTCGACTTGCCGACGCCGCCCTTGCCGCTGGCGATCGCGACGATGGTCTTGACGCCGGGCACCAGCGCGCGCTGCGCGCCCTGACCGCCAGTAGCCTGACCTCCCATACCCTGGGCCTGGCGCGCGGCCGGCGCCGGTCCGGAGGCGCCGGGCGCGGCACCGCGCTTGTGCGCGGTCAGCACGGCGGTGACCGACAGGACCTCGGGCAGCGCCTCGACCGCGCGCTCCGCCGACTTGCGCAGCGGCTCGAGCTGCGGGCCGCGGCGCGGGTCGACCTCGATGGCGAAGCCGACGTTGCCGTCCTTGACCACGAGGCCGGAGATCATGCCCGCGGAAACAAGGTCCTTGCCGCCGTCCGGCTCCATCACCAGCCGCAGCGCATCGAGCACCTGTGCCTCGCTCGGTCCGCTCATGCTTGAATTCTCCCCCTGTTACACGATATTCCGGGGCACGCGAACGCGATCCGGACGCTCGCGGGGCCGATATGGGATTGCCCCGCGGTCAATCCCACAGGGTGCCGGATAAATCAAATCAGCGAAGAGGGAGTGATCGGGGATGCCCTGGCAATCGTCCAACGGAGGTGGTGGACCATGGGGCAGCGGCTCCGGCGGCCGCGGTCCCTGGGGTCGGCCCCCGGCGGGCGGCGGTGGGGGTGGCTTCGGCGGCTCCAAGCCGCCCGACCTCGATGACGTGATCCGCAAGGGTCAGGACCGGCTCAAGCAGCTGCTGCCCGGCGGCGGCTTCAACGGCCGCGGCCTGATGATCGGCATCGCGGTCGTGCTGGTGATCTGGATGCTGTCCGGCTTCTACCGGGTCAATCCGGGCGAGCAGGGCGTCGTGCTGCGTTTCGGTCAGTGGGTCAACCAGGAGAACCTGGCACAACCGGGCCTGCACTGGCACCTGCCCTGGCCGATCGAGACGGCGATCACGCCGCAGGTCGACGAGGTCCGCCAGATCGACGTCGGCTACGTCGTGCGCGGCGGCAACACGCGCAACACGGGGACGGTCAGCGACCTGCCCCGCGAGAGCCTGATGCTGACCGGCGACCAGAACATCATCGACATCGACTTTTCCGTGCAGTGGCGCATCTTCAACGCCGGCCAGTTCCTGTTCAACATCCGCGACCCGGAGCTGACCGTGAAGCTGGCGGCCGAGAGCGCGATGCGCGAGATCGTCGGCCGCACCGACATCCTGCCGCTGATCGCCACGGAGAAGGAGGCGGTCGCCCAGCGCACCCGCGAAACCCTCCAGCGCATCCTCGACGAGTACCAGGCCGGCGTGACGATCACCGCGATCAACATGCAGAACGTCCAGCCGCCGCAGCCGGTGGCCGACGCCTTCGAGGAGGTGCAGCGCGCCCGCCAGGACCTCGACACCAAGCGCAACCAGGCCGACGCCTACCGCAACCGGGTGATCCCGGAGGCCCGTGGCCAGGCACGGCGCACGATCGAGGAGTCCCAGGCCTACAAGCAGCGCGTCGTCGCCGAGGCAAGCGGCGAGGCCGACCGCTTCAGCAGCGTCTACGAGGCCTATCGCCTGGCCCCGGACGTGACTCGCAAGCGCCTCTACCTGGAGACCATGCAGAACGTGCTCGGCAACGCCAACAAGGTGATTTTCGACCTCGGCGACGGGGGCAACGGCACTCAGCCGATCGTACCGTTCGACCGGCTGCTCGCGCCGGAATCGAACGGCGCTTCCGGCGGCCAGCAGTAGAGGAGGGCGACAGCCATGCGATCCAACGCGCTATTGATCGGCGGCGTCGTCCTGGTGGCACTCGCCATCCTGGTCTACCTCGCCACCTTCACCGTGCATCAGACCCAGCAGGCCGTGATCGTGCAGTTCGGCGCGATCCAGCGGACGATCTCCGAGCCGGGCCTGCACTTCAAGGTGCCCTTCATCCAGGACGTCCAGTACCTGGAGCGGCGGGTGCTCAACCTCGACCCCGAGGCCGAGACGATCGTGCTCGCGGACCAGCGGCGCCTGACGGTCGACTCCTTCGTGCGCTACCGCATCACCGAGCCGCAGCAGTTCATCCGTGTCGCGATCTCCGAGGCCAACCTGCGCAACCGGCTGGAGCCGATCGTCAACAACTCCCTGCGCAGCGTGCTCGGCAAGTCGGTGCTGACCGCGATCCTCTCCGAAGAGCGCGACGACCTGATGGCGCAGATCACCAGCAACGTGAACGCATCCGTCAACACCGAGCAGTCGAACTTCGGCATCGAGGTGCTCGACGTGCGTATCGTGCGTGCCGATCTGTTGCCCGAGGTCAGCGAGGCGGTCTATGCCCGCATGAGGGCAGAGCGCGAGCGCGACGCCGCCGAGTTCCGCGCCCAGGGCGAGGAGCAGTTCCAGACGATCACCGCCGAGGCCGACCGCCAGGCCATCGTCATCCAGGCCGAGGCGCAGCGGCAGGCGGAGATCCTGCGCGGCGACGGCGAGGCCGAGCGGACGAACATCCTGGCCGGCGCCTTCGGTCAGGACCCGGCCTTCTTCGAGTTCTACCGGACCATGCAGGCCTACGAAGCGGCCCTGCAGCCGCAGACCACGCGCTTCGTGCTGCCGCCGGAGGGCGAGTTCTTCCGGTTCTTCCGCAGCGACGTGAACCAGCGGCCGCTCGAGCCCGGCACGGCGTCGCCTGCCGCCGGCGCCGAGTCGGGGGCCGAGTCTGGGGCCGAGTCGGGGACCCAGTCCGGGACCCAGTCCGGGACCCAGTCCGGGGCTGCCGCCCCGGCCTCGGGAAGTGCCGAGCCGGCGCCCGCCACGACCCAGTGACGGGCCGGGCGGCAGCGGCCGGCACGGACGCCCGGGGAGAGGGTGACGGTCGATGGTCGATTTCGGGACCCTGCTGATCGCGGCGCTGGCGATGGTCATGGTCCTCGAGGGGCTGTTCGTCGCGGTCGCCCCCGGCGCGCCGCGTCGGCTGCTGGAGCGGCTCGCCGAGGTGCCTCCGGAAGCGCTGCGATGGGGCGGCCTGCTGTCGGCGTCGATCGGCCTCTTCCTGCTCTGGCTGCTGCTCTCTTGAGCGGCGGGCGGTGCCGGAGCGCCGCTTCCAGAATGCTTGCGCAACGTTCCGGTGCGTCGGGCGTTGCCCCGAGGCCCTGCGGGGACCATCTTGATGCAGGCCGGACTACGACCACTGCAGAACGGGGAGGGCCGGCCGCAAGAGCGCGCCGCACCGCCGTCGAAACCGCCCCAAGGGAGCCTAGGACCGACAGATGCCGAACCTGACCCACTTCGCCGCCGCGCCGCTCCGCAATCTCGGGCCTGCGCTCCTGGTGCTGGCCGCCGCCTGCTTGGCGGCCGCCTCGCCCGCCACGGCGCGCTCGGCGCCGGAAAGCTTCGCCGACTTGGTCGAGCCGCTGATCGACACGGTGGTCAACGTCCAGACCAGCGTCACCCGGTCCGCCCGGCCGGACGGGCCGGGCCTCGGCGACGTGCTGCCGGAAGGCATCCCGGACGAGCTGGAGGAGCTGTTCCGGGAGTTCCTGGAGCGCCGCGGCGCGCCCGACGAGGCGCCGGCGCCGCGACGGCGCGACAACGCCCTGGGGTCCGGCTTCATCGTCGACGCCGAGGGCTACATCGTCACCAACAACCACGTCATCGACGGCGCCGATGAGATCTCGGTGCGCCTGACCGACAACACGATCCTGCCGGCGACGCTGGTCGGCACCGATCCGGCGACCGACCTCGCGCTGCTCAAGGTCGAGACGGATCGCCAGCTGCCGGCGACCCGCTGGGGCGATTCCGACGCGCTCCGCATCGGCGACTGGGTCGTGGCGATCGGCAACCCCTTCGGGCTCGGCGGCACGGTGACGGCCGGCATCGTCTCGGCGCGCGGTCGCGAGATCGGCGGCCGCTACGACGACTATCTCCAGACCGACGCCGCGATCAACCGCGGCAACTCCGGCGGCCCGATGTTCAACATCGACGGCGAGGTCGTCGGCATCAACACGGCGATCTTCTCGCCGACCGGCGGCTCGATCGGCATCGGCTTCGCGGTACCCTCGGCGATAGCGCGCAGCGTCATCGATTCCCTGCGCGAGCATGGCGAGGTCCGGCGCGGCTGGCTCGGCGTGCGCATCCAGACGGTGACGCCCGAGCTCGCCGAAGGCCTGCGCCTGGGCACCGCCCGCGGCGCGCTGGTCGCGACGGTCACGCCGGGCGGTCCCGCCGCCGAGTCGGGCATCGAGGACGGCGACGTCATCGTCGAGTTCGACGGCCGGCTGGTCGAGGAGATGAGCGAGCTGCCGCGCATGGTCGCCGCGACGGCGATCGGCAAGAGCGTGCCGGTCAAGGTCGTGCGCCGCGGCGAGGAGCGGACCGTCCAGGTCGAGCTCGGCCAGCTCGACGAGGCGCAGTTCGCCGCTGCGGTCCCCGGCCGGGCGCAGCCTGGCCCGGAACGCGAGGACCTCTCGGGCCTCGGGCTCGGCTTGGCCGAGCTCACCGAGGAACTGCGCCAGGAGTACGGGTTGACCGAGGAGCTGGCCGGGGTGCTGGTCACCGAGGTGAAGCCGGACAGCCCGGCGGCCGAGCGCGGCCTGCGCGAGGGCGACGTCATCATCGAGGTCAACCAGAACCCGGTCGGCAACCCCTCGGAGGTCGCCGGCGAGTTCGAGGCGACCCGCGAGGACGGCCGCAACACCGCCACCCTGCTGATCTCGCGCGGCGGCGAGCGCCAGTGGGTGCCACTGCGGGTCGGAAACAGCGAGTGACGGCTTTCCGGCCGGGGCCGCAGAGGGCGGGCTCGGCCGGTGCCGCCGGCAGGGGTCGCAGCGCGGCTCAGCCGCCGGAGTAGACGAACTCTTCGCGCCGGTAGCCCTGCAGGTAGAGCAGCCCGGTCAGGTCGGCATGGTCGAGCCGGAAGGGCGCCGCCGCCCGCACGACCGGCTTGGCCCGGTAGGCCACCCCCAGCCCGGCGGCGCGCAGCATCGCCAGATCGTTGGCGCCGTCGCCGACGGCGCAGGCCGCCTCCGCCGCCAGCCCGCCCGCCGCCAGCAGCTCGTTCAGGGCCTCCAGCTTGGCCTCGCGGCCCAGGATCGGGCCGAGCGTCCGTCCGGTCAGGCGGTCCTCGACCAGCTCCAGGCGGTTGGCCCGGCAGTGATCGAAGCCGAGCGCCGCGGCGACCGGTTCCGCGAAGCAGAGGAAGCCGCCGGAGACCAGGGCGGTCTCGGCGCCGCCGGCCTTCATGGTGCCGAGCAGCGCGGTTGCCCCGGTGTCCAAGGTGATCGCCGCGGCCGCCTCCTCGAGGGTCGCGCGCTCCAGGCCGGCAAGACGCGCGACGCGCTCGGCCAGCGCCGCCTCGAAATCCAGCTCTCCGCGCATCGCCCGCTCGGTGATTGCCGAGATCTCGGCGCGCAGGCCGCGCCGCTCGGCCAGCTCGTCCAGCATCTCCTGGGCGATGATCGTCGACTCCAGGTCGGCGACCAGCAGCCGCTTGCGCCGTCCGGCGGTCGGCTGCGCCCCGATGTCGATGGCCTGGCCGTCGAAGGCGACCCGCAGCGCCGTCTCCGAGGCCTCGGGCGAGAGCCCTTCGAAGGGCAGGTCGCAGGCCAGGCCGGTGGCCAGCCAGTCCGGCGCGCCGACTTCGGCGCCGGCGCGACCGAGCGTACCGCGCGCGGCCTCGACCTCGGCCGCCGTGACGGGCACGCCGCGCGGATCGGCCAGCAGGGTGACGACAAACGACATGGCGGCGTCCTATAGAGGGCAGGCCATGGCCCCGACAAGCCTCAATGAGCCGCGCGGCACCGCCGCCGGGCCCGCTGCGCCGCGCCGGCCGCCGGCCGTGATCGTCGCCGGCCCGACGGCGAGCGGCAAGTCCGCCCTGGCCCTGGCGATCGCCGAGAGCTTCGGGGGCACGGTGATCAACGCCGACGCCCTGCAGGTCTACCGCGAGCTGCCGCTGCTCACCGCACAGCCCGGGCCGGCGGCGCTGGGGCGGGCACCGCACCGCCTCTATGGCGCTCTGTCGGCGGCGGAGCGCTGCACGGCCGGGCGCTGGCGCACCCTGGCGCTGGCCGAGATGGCGGCGGCCGCGGCGGCCGGACGGCTGCCGGTGCTGGCCGGTGGCACCGGCCTCTACCTCAAGGTGCTGGAGCAGGGAATCGCGGCGGTGCCGCCGGTGCCCGCGGCGCTGCGCGAGGCCGCGGCGCGGGATTGGCAGGCGCTCGGGCCGGCCGGCTTCCGCGCGGCCCTGCTGGCCCGCGACCCGGCCAGCGCGCGGCTGCACCCGAACGACCGGCAGCGCCACCTGCGCGCCTGGGAAGTGCTGGAGGCGACCGGCCGGCCGCTCGCCGACTGGCAGCGGGGCGCCGCCGGCGCCGCGCCACCCTTCCGCTTCCTACATGTCGTCCTGCTGCCCGACCGCGTCGTCCTGAACGCCACGATCGACGCCCGCTTCGAGGCGATGGTGGCGGGCGGCGCGCTCGAGGAGGTGGCGGCGCTGCTGGCGCGGCGGCTCGACCCGGGACTGCCGGCGATGAAGGCGGTCGGCCTGCCGGAGCTGGCGCGGCACCTGGCCGGCGAAGCCGGCCTCGCCGACGCGATCGCCGCCGGGCAGGCGGCGACGCGCCGCTACGCCAAACGGCAGGCGACCTGGCTGCGCGGCCAGATGCTGGGGGGCAAGGATCCGGCTGGTCCAGGGCTTGAGCCGGGCGCCCGACAGAAAGCGACAACCCTGGTCATGCCGTCGCAATTTTCGGAATGTCACGACCGGCAAATCTTTTCGAATATTCGTCGCTTTCTGTTGACCGCACTGCAGCAAGAGGCTTAGGGTCCGGCCTCCCCGCCCGCCTCCTCCTTGCGGAGCGGGGAATCCTTTGCTCCGCGGCTGCCGGCACAGGTCGGCACGGCGGGGTCAACCGATCTTCGATGGACCAGTGGAACGATGAGCGCGACCACCCAGGAGCCGATGCAGACGACGACCGCCGACCAGCCGAACGGTGCCGAGATCCTGATCAAGGCGCTGATCGAGCAGGGCGTCGAAGTCGTATTCGGCTATCCCGGCGGCGCCGTGCTGCCGATCTACGACGCGCTGTTCCAGCAGAATGCGCTGCGCCATATCCTGGTCCGCCACGAGCAGGCGGCGGTTCACGCCGCCGAGGGCTACGCCCGCTCGACCGGCAAGGTCGGCGTCGTTCTGGTGACCTCGGGGCCCGGCGCGACCAACGCGGTCACCGGCCTCACCGACGCGCTGATGGACTCGATTCCGGTGGTCTGCCTGACCGGCCAGGTGCCGACGCACCTGATCGGCAACGACGCCTTCCAGGAGGCCGACACCACCGGCATCACCCGGCCCTGCACCAAGCACAACTACCTGGTCAAGACGATCGGGGACCTGCCGCGGACCCTGCACGAGGCCTTCTACGTGGCGGCCAGCGGCCGGCCGGGGCCGGTCGTGGTCGACCTGCCCAAGGACGTGCTGCAGACCAAGGGCAGCTACCTGTCGAAGGAGGCGGTGACGCACCGCAGCTACCGGCCGCAGACCGAGCCGGATCCGCGCAGCCTCGAGCAGGCCGTCGAGATCTTCGCCCAGGCCAAGCGGCCGGTCGTCTACTCCGGCGGCGGTGTCATCAACTCGGGCCCCGCCGCCTGCGAGGCGCTGGCCCGCTTCGTCCGGGCGACCGGCGCGCCGATCACCAACACCCTGATGGGCCTCGGCGCCTATCCGGGCACCGACCGGCAGTTCCTCGGCATGCTCGGCATGCACGGCACCTACGAGGCCAACCTGGCGATGTACAACGCCGACGTGATGCTCTGCGTCGGCGCGCGCTTCGACGACCGGGTGACCGGCCGGCTGTCCGATTTCTCGCCCGGCTCGATCAAGATCCACATCGACATCGACCCCAGCTCGATCAACAAGAACGTCATGGTCGACCTGCCGGTGATCGGCGACGTCGGCTTGGCGCTGGAGGGCATGAACCGGCTGTGGAGCGAGGGCGGCCACGCCCTCGATCGGAAGGGCGCCGAGGCCTGGTGGCAGCAGATCGAGCAATGGCGCGGCCGCGACTGCCTGGCCTTCATCCAGCAGGGCGACGTCATCAAGCCGCAGCAGGCGATTCGCCGGCTCTACGAGCTGACCCTGGGGCGCGACCTCTACGTGACCACGGAGGTCGGCCAGCACCAGATGTGGGCGGCCCAGTACTTCAAGTTCGACCAGCCGAACCGCTGGATGACCTCGGGCGGCCTGGGCACCATGGGCTACGGCCTGCCGGCGGCGCTCGGCGTGCAGATCGCCCATCCCGACAGCCTGGTCATCGACGTCGCCGGCGAGGCCTCGATCCTGATGAACATCCAGGAGCTCTCGACGCTCGCCCAGTACCGCCTGCCGGTGAAGACCTTCATCGTCAACAACCAGTGGATGGGCATGGTCCGGCAGTGGCAGGAGCTGCTCCACGGCAAGCGCTATTCCGAGAGCTACTCGGAATCGCTGCCCGACTTCGTCAAGCTGGCCGACGCCTTCGGCGCGCACGGCATCCGGGTCGACAAGGCGAGCGACCTCGACGAGGCGATCCGCGAGATGCTCGAGACGCCGGGTCCGGTGGTCTTCGACTGCCGCGTGGCGCAGGACGAGAACTGCTTCCCGATGATCCCCTCGGGCGCGGCGCACTACGAGATGCTGCTCGGCCCGAGCGACCAGGCGGCCAAGCCGATCTCCGAAGAGGGCATGGTCCTGGTATGACCCCGGGCGGTCGCTCCCGGCCGCGCGCGCCCCGCTTCGGCAAAGACCAACAAGAACGAAAGATCGCCCCATGGCTTCGAGCCCCCTACAGAGCGTCTACGGCGCCAGCGTCGGCCAACCGCCGATCGAGAAGCGCACCATCGCGGTGCTGGTCGACAACGAGCCGGGCGTGCTGGCCCGGGTCATCGGCCTGTTCTCCGGGCGCGGCTACAACATCGAGAGCCTGACGGTCAGCGAGGTCGACCAGGAGAACGGCCTCAGCCGGATCACCGTCGTGACCAGCGGCACGCCGCAGATCCTGGAGCAGATCAAGGCCCAGCTCGACCGCCTGGTGCCGGTCCACCGGGTCCGCGACCTGACCGCCGCCGGCAGCTTCGTCGAGCGCGAGCTGGCCCTGGTCAAGGTCGCCGGCACCGGCGAGAAGCGCGTCGAGGCGCTGCGCATCGCCGACATCTTCAAGGCCGAGGTGGTCGATGCCGGCCTCGACTACTTCGTCTTCCAGATGCACCACCGCAGCGACAAGGTCGACCGCTTCATCGAGCTGATGCGGCCGCTCGGCCTGGTCGAGCTGGCGCGCACCGGCGTCGTCGCCATCGTGCGCGGACCGAAGGGGCTGTGAGCCCGCCCGGCCCCGCGCCCGGTCCCGCGCCCGGTCCCGGTCCTGCGCCCCGCGCGAGGCTGGCCTGTGCCGCGGCCTCGGCCGTTGCGCGCACCTACGGCGGCGGCTAGAAGGCGCCCGGACCTTTTCCTGCGCGGGGCGGGCTCGCGCGGCAATGAATTGACCGATCGACGGAAGGAAACGAACAGATGCGCGTTTATTACGATCGCGACGCCGACGCCAACCTGATCAAGGGCAAGAAGGTCGTCATCGTCGGCTACGGCAGCCAGGGCCACGCCCACGCCATGAACCTGCGCGACAGCGGCGTCGGCGAGGTCGCGATCGCGCTGCGCGAGGGCTCGGCGACCCGCAAGAAGGCCGAGGGCGCCGGCTTCAAGGTGATGAACCCCGACGAGGCCGCCAAGTGGGGCGACGTCCTCATGATGCTGACCCCCGACGAGTTGCAGGCCGACATCTACCGCGAGAGCCTGGCGCCGAACATGAAGGAGGGCGCCGCCCTGACCTTCGCGCACGGCTTCAACATCCACTTCAACCTGATCGAGCCGCGTCCCGACATCGACGTCTTCATGATCGCGCCGAAGGGCCCGGGCCATACGGTGCGCAGCGAGTACCTGCGCGGCGGCGGCGTGCCCTGCCTGATCGCCATCGCCCAGGACGCCTCGGGCAATGCCCACGAGCTCGGCCTGAGCTACGCCGCGGCGATCGGCGGCGCGCGCGCCGGCGTCATTGAGACGACCTTCAAGGAGGAGTGCGAGACCGACCTGTTCGGCGAGCAGGTCGTGCTTTGCGGCGGCATCACCGAGCTGATCACCGCCGGCTTCGAGACCCTGGTCGAGGCCGGCTACGCGCCGGAGATGGCCTATTTCGAGTGCCTGCACGAGGTGAAGCTGATCGTCGACCTGATGTACGAGGGCGGCATGGCGACGATGCGCTACTCGATCTCCAACACTGCGGAGTACGGCGACTACACCCGCGGCAACCGGATCATCACCGAGGAGACTCGCGCCGAGATGAAGCGGGTGCTGGCCGACATCCAGGAGGGCCGCTTCGCCCGCGACTGGGTGCAGGAGTGCAAGGCCGGGCAGCCCTCCTTCAAGGCGATGCGCCGGCGCAAGGCCGAGCACCAGATCGAGGAGGTCGGTGCCAAGCTGCGCGGCATGATGCCCTGGATCTCCGAGAAGGCGCTGGTCGACAAGTCGAAGAACTAAGCCCCGGCGGACTCATTCGCGCGGCGGCCGGTCCCTGGCGGGGCCGGCCGCTTTGCGTTGCGGCTTAGCCGAGCCGCCGGGGTCGTCGTTTCGGCCGTCGCCGAGGCGCGAGGGCCACGTCTGCGCTAGACTGAAGGTCGGTCGAGCCGAACGGACAGGAGCCATGGTCACTCTCGCCCGCGCCGCCGCCACCGCCGCGCTGATCGGCGACCCGAGCCGCCTTGCCATGCTGACGGCGACGCTCGACGGCCGCGCCCTGACCGCCGGCGAGCTGGCGCGGGTCGCCGGCGTCACGCCGCAGACCGCGAGCGGGCATCTTGCCCAGCTCGTGGGCGCCGGCCTGCTGCAGGTCCTGCGCCAGGGCCGGCACCGCTACTACCGCCTGGCCTCCGCGGAGGTGGCGCACCTGCTGGAAGGCCTGATGCTGGCGACCGCCAGCAGCCTGCCGGCCGCCGCCGCGCCCGGCCGCCTGCCGGCGGTCGGGCCCAAGGAGGCCGCCCTGCGCCGCGCGCGCACCTGCTACGACCATCTCGCCGGCCAGCTGGGCGTGGCGCTGGCCGACGCCCTGGTCGAGCGCGGACGGCTCGAGCTCTCGGCCGACGGCGGTGCGCTGACCGCCGCCGGCGAGGCCTTCCTGGAGGAGCTCGGCGTCGAGCCTCCGGCACCCGGCGGCGGCAGCCGCTTCTGCCGGCCCTGCCTGGACTGGAGCGAGCGGCGCTTCCACCTGGCCGGCGCCCTCGGGCGCGGCCTGCAGCGGCGCTTCCTGGAGCTCGGCTGGATCCGCCGGGTCGAGGGCAGCCGGGCGATCCTGGTAACGCCGCCGGGCGTCCTCGGCCTGCAGCAGCGCTTCGGGGTGCGTCTCGAAGTGGCCTGCGCCGCCTGACCGGCCGGGGCGCGGCGAAATTCCCTTGTTCGCCGAGCCCGCTCCGGTATATCGTCCCCGGACTTCCGGCCCAGGCTGCCAGGGTGGCCGACCAAGAAGAGAGCCATGTTCGATCGTATCGACACTGCGGGAATTTCGGACCGGGGCATCGCCTCGGCGCTTCCGCTTGCTCTCCTCGGCCTGCCGGCGGGGGCCCTCCTCCTTATCTGCCCCTGAGCGCAGCAGCCGCACCGCGGCAAGCGTTCGGGGGACCTCGGCCAGCGTCAGCGGCCCCTTCAGCCAATTCCCCCATGCGACGTTGAAGGATCGGAGGGTCTAGGACCATGACCAGCGAACAGCAGCATTCCAAGGGCGGTACCGCCGCGAACCCCGCCAACGCTAATCCCAGTAGCGCCAACCACGTCAAGATCTTCGACACGACCCTGCGCGACGGCGAGCAGTCGCCGGGCTGCTCGATGAACCTGGAGGAGAAGATCCAGGTCGCCGAGATGCTCGAGGCGATGGGCGTCGACGTCATCGAGGCCGGTTTCCCGATCGCCTCGAACGGCGACTTCGAGGCAGTCCGCGAGGTCGCGGCGCGCGTCAGGAACAGCCGGGTCGCCGGCTTGGCCCGCGCCACCACCAAGGACATCGACCGTGCCTGGGAGGCGCTGAAGGGCGCCGAGGCCCCGCGCATCCACACCTTTCTGTCGACCAGCCCGCTGCACATGAAGTTCAAGCTGCAGATGGAGCCCGAAGCGGTCCACCAGGCGGTGATCGACAGCGTCTCCTACGCCCGCAACCTCTGCGACGACGTCGAGTGGTCGCCCGAGGACGGCACGCGCACCGAGCACGACTTCCTGGTGCGCTGCGTCGAGAGCGCGATCAAGGCCGGCGCGCGCACCATCAACATCCCCGACACGGTCGGCTACACCGTGCCCGAGGAGTTCCATGACCTGATCGCCATGCTGATGAACCGCGTGCCGAACATCGACCAGGCGACACTCTCGGTGCATTGCCACAACGACCTGGGCCTGGCGGTCGCCAACTCCCTGGCCGCGGTGCGCGCCGGCGCCCGGCAGATCGAGTGCACGGTCAACGGCATCGGCGAGCGGGCCGGCAACTGCGCCATGGAAGAGGTCGTCATGGCGCTGCGCACGCGCAGCGACGTCTTGCCCTACGACACCCGCGTCGACACCCGCAAGATCACGCCGGCCTCGCGCCTGGTCTCGACCATCACCGGCTTCTCGGTGCAGCCGAACAAGGCGATCGTCGGCGCCAACGCCTTCGCCCACGAGTCCGGCATCCACCAGGACGGCATGCTCAAGAACGCCCAGACCTACGAGATCATGACGCCGGAGTCGGTCGGCCTGACCCGCTCGACCCTGGTCATGGGCAAGCATTCCGGCCGCCACGCCTTCAAGGCGAAGCTGGAGGAGCTGGGCTTCACGCTGTCGGACAACCAGCTGCAGGACGCCTTCGTGCGCTTCAAGGACCTGGCGGACCGCAAGAAGGAGGTCTTCGACGAGGACCTGGTCGCCCTGGTCGACGATGCCGTGATGCGCCACAACGACCACGTCCGCTTCGTCGAGATGAGCGTGGTCTGCGGCTCCAAGGGCCCCCAGACCGCCGAGCTGACGCTCGAGGTCGAGGGCCGGCGCAAGGTCGCCAAGGCTGAGGGCAACGGCCCGGTCGACGCCGCCTTCGAGGCGATCCGCGCGATCGTGCCGCACGAGGCCAAGCTGATGCTCTACCAGGTCCATGCCGTGACCGGCGGGACCGACGCCCAGGCCGAGGTGACGGTTCGCCTCGAGGAAAACGGCAAGACGGTCAACGGCCAGGGCGCCGATCACGACACTATCGTCGCCTCGGTGCGCGCCTACGTGAACGGCATCAACAAGATGATGGTCAAGCGCGAGAAGACGGCGCCGCCGGTCCAGGCCGCCGAATAGCCGCGCCTTTCCTGTCCCCAGCCTGAACGGCCCCGCCCCGGCGGGGCCGTTCGCCTTCCAGCGCGCCGCGCTCCCCATCCGGCGCCTTGATTCGGCCCGACGCCCTTGCGAGGCTGCGGCACGCCGACGAGCCGGCATGTCATCGAGGGAGGCGCAGCATGGCGATCCGCACCGCACTGACCGACCGTCTCGGCCTCTCCGTGCCGGTGATCCAGGCGCCGATGGCCTCGGTCGCGACGCCGGCCCTGGCGGCCGCGGTATCCAACACCGGCGGGCTCGGCTCGCTCGGCTCGGCCCAGCTCGACGCCGCCGCGCTGCAGGCCCAGATCTCGGAGGTCCGTGCCGCCACCGACCGGCCGTTCAACGTCAACTTCTTCTGCCACCAGCGGCCCCAGGACGATCCGGCGCGCGCGGCGGCCTTCCGCGCCCGTCTCGCCGGCTTCTACGCCGACGAGAACCTGGCCAAGGTGCCCGACCCCGGCGAGACCTACCTGCCGTTCGACGAGGCGCGGCTCGAGGTCGTGCTGGCGGCCCGGCCAGCCGTCGTCTCCTTCCACTTCGGGCCGCCGCGCGCCGAGTGGCTGACGGCGATCAAGCAGGCCGGCTGCCTGACCTTCGGCTCGGCGACCACGGTCGAGGAGGCCCGCGACCTCGAGGCGGCCGGAATCGAGGTGATCGTCGCCCAGGGCTGGGAGGCGGGCGGCCACCGCGGCACCTACCGGACCTCGCTCGATCGCGCTCAGGTCGGCACCATCGCCCTGGTGCCGCAGGTCGTCGACGCGGTCTCTTGCCCGGTCGTGGCGGCCGGCGGCATCGGCGACGGGCGCGGCATCGCCGCGGCGCTGATGCTTGGGGCGGTGGCGGCCCAGCTCGGCACCGGTTTCGTCCTGGCCGAGGAAGCGGCGACGCCGCCGCTCTACCGCGCGGCGCTGGCCGCGGCCGGCGAGGGCGACACGCGGGTGACTCGCCTGTTCACGGGGCGGCCGGCGCGGGCGCTGGTCGCGCGCTACGTCACGGAGATGACGCCGCACGAGGCCGAGGTGCCGGACTACCCGCTGCCAGGGCCGATGGTGCGGCCGCTGATCGAGGCGGGGGTGGCGCGCGGCGTGCCGGATTTCCACCCGCTCTGGTCCGGCCAGGCGGCTCGTCTGGCGCGCAGCGAGCCGGCGGCCGCGATCGTGGCGCGCCTGGCACGAGAGACCGAGGATGCGCTCCACCGCAGATAAAGCTTCAAAGCCTGCACGGGTTTAGCGCACTGTTAACCATCTGCTTCCTACGATGCCTGCCTTGCATTCCCGGCAACGGCGCGCTATGCGCTGTGCCGGGTCGGCGGCGCGGCGAAATCGGGGTTGACCCGCGTCACTCCACCCCTACGGAAGGCGAAACGCTCACATGCTGTCCAAGATGCTCGGCATCCTTTCCGCCGACATGGCCATCGACCTCGGCACCGCCAACACCCTGGTCTATGTCAAGGGCCGTGGCATCGTGCTGAACGAACCCTCCGTCGTCGCGATCGCCGACGTGAAGGGCAAGAAGCAGGTCCTGGCCGTCGGCGACGAGGCGAAGATGATGCTGGGCCGCACGCCCGGCAACATCCAGGCGATCCGGCCCCTGCGCGACGGCGTCATCGCCGACTTCGAGGTCGCGGAGGAAATGATCAAGCATTTCATCCGCAAGGTGCACAACCGGCGCTCCTTCGCCTCGCCCCAGGTCATCATCTGCGTGCCCTCGGGCTCGACCGCGGTCGAGCGCCGGGCGATCCAGGAATCGGCCGAGGCCGCCGGCGCGCGCCGGGTCTTCCTGATCGAGGAGCCGATGGCCGCGGCGATCGGCGCCGGCCTGCCGGTGACCGAGCCGACCGGCTCCATGGTCGTCGACATCGGCGGCGGCACGACCGAGGTCGCGGTGCTGTCGCTCGGCGGCATCGTCTACTCGCGCTCCGTGCGGGTCGGCGGCGACAAGATGGACGAGGCGATCATCGCCTACATCCGGCGCAACCATAACCTGCTGGTCGGCGAAGGTTCCGCCGAGCGGATCAAGAAGCAGATCGGCTCCGCCTGTCCGCCCGAGGACGGCGACGGCGCGACCATGGAGATCAAGGGCCGCGACCTGATGAACGGCGTGCCCAAGGAGCTGGTGATCTCGGAGCGGCAGATCGCCGAGGCGCTGGCCGAGCCGGTCTCGGCGATCGTCGAGGCCGTCAAGGTCGCGCTCGAGCACACGGCCCCGGAACTGGCCGCCGACATCGTCGACAAGGGCATCGTCCTGACCGGCGGCGGCGCCATGCTCGGCAATCTCGACTTCGTGCTGCGCGCGGCGACCGGACTGCCGGTCTCGCTGGCGGAGGACCCGCTGTCCTGCGTCGCACTCGGCACCGGCCGTTGTCTCGAGGAAATGCGTACCCTCAGAAACGTCCTGATTTCGACCTATTGAGTCTTTAACTCCTTCTTTATTTTAATCTGTTGATCCTTTAGGTTCGTAATGAACCAAAGGTTTGGTCCGCTGTGTCGTGGACCGTTGGAGGCACGCGTTGAATAAACGCACTGGAAAGGTCGCGCGACTGGCCACGCCGCTCAAGGCCTGGACCCAGCGCTTCGCCTTTCTGCTCCTGATCGCTGCGGCCTTCGGCCTGATGCTGCTCGGGAAAGCCGACACGCTCATAGTCGAGCGCGCGCGCATCCAGCTCGCCGACACCATGGCGCCCTTCCTGGAGGCGGCCTCCGAGCCGGTCACGACGGTCAACGAGACCGTCGGCAAGATCCGGGACATGGCGCGCCTGCGCGAGGTCAACGCCATGCTGCGCGCCGAGAACGAGCGGCTGCTCGAGTGGCGCCGCCAGGCGATGGCGCTGGAGGCGCAGAACGCCGGCCTGCGCGACCTGCTCCGCCTGGCGCCCGAGATCGAGCATCAGTATCTCTCGGCCAGGGTCGTCGGCGACCAGGGCAGCGCCTTCGTACGCTCGGTGCTTGTTTCGGGCGGGCAGTCGGAGGGCGTTCGGAAGGGCCAGGCGGCGCTGACCGGCAGCGGCCTGGCCGGCCGCGTCGCCGAGGTCGGCGAGCGCGTCTCGCGGGTCCTGCTAATCACCGACATCAACAGCCGCATCCCGGTCCAGGTCGGTCCGGCGCAGGACAAGGCGATCATGGCCGGCGACAACTCGCCGGAGCCGAGCCTGCTGTACCTACTGCCCGGCACCTCGATCGAGGTCGGTGACCGTGTCGTGACCTCCGGCCATGGCGGCCTGTTTCCGCCGGGCCTGCCGGTCGGCGACGTCGTCGAGGTCACCGAGGCCGGCGTGCGCGTACGGCCATACACCGACTGGAACCACCTCGATTACCTGCGACTGGTCAGCTACGACCTGCCCGGCCTGATCGAGGACTTCATCGCCCGGCGGGCTCCGCCTCGCTGACCGGGACCCGGCGGCCTCCGGCCTGCCGAACCTTAGCGGGCGGGCTGCGGCCCGCCGAACGCCATCCCGCGGGCTCCGGCCCGCTACCCTCATCGACACCGGCGGGCTCGGTCCGCCAAGTGGAGACGGTTCGTGCAGTCCAGCCTCTTGCAGCGTCTCGATCTCTTCGCGCGGGCGCTCACGCCTTTCGTGCTGACCTTGCTGCTGCTGCTGCTCAGCCTGACGCCGCTGCGCTCGCCCTACTTGGCGCCGGTGATGCCTTCGATCGCGCTGATCGCGGTCTACTACTGGACTGTCTTCCGGCCGGACCTGATGCCGAGCGGGGCGGTCTTCCTGATCGGCCTGCTCCACGACCTCGGCGGCGTGGCGCCGCTCGGCATCGGCGTGCTCGCACTGCTGGCCGTGCATGGCGCGGTCGGCGCCCAGCGCCGCTTCTTCGCGACCGCGGGCTTCGGCCTGCTCTGGCTCGCCTTTGCGGTGCTGGCGGCCGCCGCGCAGCTGTTCATTTGGCTGCTGTCCTGCGCGATGATCGGCCGCCTCGTCGACATCGCACCGGCCCTGCTGCAGTACGCCGTGACCCTGGCGATCTATCCCTGCCTGTTCTGGCTCTTCGGCCGCGCCCAGCAGCTGCTGCTGCGCGACGCCGAGACGGTGCGCTGAGGGAAGGTCGATGAGCGAGCGCCGCAACGAGGAACAGGGACGCTACCGCGGCTTCGCGCGGCGCGCCGTGATGCTCGGCGGCGGCCAGCTGCTGCTACTCGGCGCGCTGGCCGGTCGGATGTACTACCTGCAGGTCGTCGAGGCCGAGAAGTACAAGCTGCTGGCCGAGGACAACCGGATCAACATCCGCCTGCTGCCGCCGCCGCGCGGGCGCATCGTCGACCGCTTCGGCACGCCGCTCGCGGTCAACCGCCAGAACTACCGGGTGCTGCTGGTCAGCGAGCAGATCCGCGACCTCGAGGCGAGCCTGGACGACCTCGACCGCATCGTCCCGCTCGACGAGGCCGACCGCGAGCGGATCCGCAAGGAGATCACGCGCAAGCGCAACTTCGTGCCGGTTACCGTGCGCGAGAATCTGAGCTGGGAGCAGGTCAGCCGCATCGAGGTCAACGCCCCGGAGCTGCCGGGCGTATCGATCGACGTCGGCGAGACCCGCCACTACCCCTACGGCGAGATTCTGTCGCACATCGTCGGCTACGTCGCGGCGGTCTCCGAGAAGGAGCTGACCGGCGACCCGCTGCTCGAGCTGCCCGGCTTCCGCGTCGGCAAGAACGGCGTCGAGAAGCTCAACGACGAGGCCCTGCGCGGCACCGCCGGTACCAGCCACATCGAGGTCAACGCCGTCGGCCGGATGATCAAGGAGCTGTCGCGCCACGAGGGCCACGCCGGCCGCGAGGTCGTGCTGACCATCGACAGCGGCCTGCAGTCCTACATCCACCAGCGGCTCGCCAACGAGAAGTCGGCCGCCGCCGTGGTCCTCGACGTCGACAACGGCGAGGTGCTGTCGCTTTGCTCGGTGCCGAGCTACGACCCCAAGCCCTTCAACGTCGGGCTCAGCCGGCAGGAGTGGCTGGGCCTGGTCAACGACCCGCTGTCGCCGCTTTCGAACAAGGCGATCTCCGGGCTCTACGCGCCGGGCTCGACTTTCAAGATGATGGTCGCCCTGGCCGCGCTCGAGGCGGGCCTGGGCGCCGACCACAAGGCCTACTGCCCCGGCTTCATGCGGCTCGGCAACCACCGCTTCCACTGTTGGAAGCGCGGCGGCCACGGCTCGATGGATCTGACCGGCGCGATCCAGCAGTCCTGCGACGTCTGGTTCTACGACGTCGCCAAGCGCATCGGCATCGACCGCATCGCCGGCATGGCCGAGCGCTTCGGCCTCGGCGCCCCCGTCGGCATCGACCTGCCGGGCGAGCGCGGCGGCGCGATGCCGACCAAGGCCTGGAAGCTCGCGAACATCGGCCAGGCCTGGCTCGGCGGCGAGACCCTGATCAACGCCATCGGTCAGGGCTTCGTGCTGACGACGCCGCTGCAGCTCGCCGTGATGACCGCGCGCCTGGCGACCGGCAAGGCGGTGGTGCCCCACGTCACCCGCGGCCTGCGCGGCGGCGGCATGCCCAGCCTGTCGATCCGGCTGCCGGCGCCCTCCATCGAGGTGCCGAAGGCGCACCTCGAGGTGGTCCGCAATGCCATGGACGCGGTCGTCAATTCGGCGCGCGGCACGGCGCGCGGCTCGGCGATCCAGGAGCCCGGATGGGAGATGGCCGGCAAGACCGGCACCAGCCAGGTCCGCCGCATCACCAAGGCCGAGCGCGACGCCGGCGTGATCAAGAACGAGGACCTGCCCTGGCGCCGCCGCGACCACGGCCTGTTCGTCGCCTACGCGCCGGTCGATCGCCCGCGCTACGCCTGCGCGGTCGTCGTCGAGCACGGCGGCGGCGGCTCCTCGGCGGCGGCGCCGATCGTCAAGGACATCCTGCTCGAGACGCAGCGCCGCGACCCGCTCGGCAACGAGCCGCTGCCGCTGGTCGCCCTGGGCGACGGGCAGAAGGCCTGAGCCGCCATGTCCGTGCTCGACGAGATGCACCTGCGGCGCAACCCGCGCCTGACGCTCGGCCAGAAGCTCCTTTCGATCAACTGGGGCCTGGTGCTGCTGATCGCCCTGCTCGCCGGCTTCGGCCTGGCCATGCTCTATTCCGCCGCCAACGCCTCCTTCCATCCCTGGGCGAGCCGCCAGGCGATGCGCTTCCTCTTCGGCCTGACGGTCATGCTGGCCGTCGCCCTGATCGACATCCGCGTCTGGTTCCGCCTGTCCTACCCGATCTACCTGCTGTCGCTGCTGCTGCTCGTCGCGGTCGAGCTCAAGGGCTCGGTCGGCATGGGCGCGCAGCGGTGGATCGACCTCGGCGTCATCCAGCTGCAGCCATCCGAGGTCATGAAGGTCGCCCTGATCATGGCGCTGGCGCGCTACTTCCACGGCCGCACCCTGGAGGACGTCGGCCGGGTGCACTACCTGATCCCGCCGCTGTTCCTGGCGGTGGCGCCGGCCGCGCTGGTGCTGCGTCAGCCCGACCTGGGCACCGCGCTGATGCTGCTGATGGGGGGCGGCGCGCTGTTCTTCGCGGCGGGCGTGCGCTGGTGGAAGTTCGCGCTCGCGATCGGCGCCGTCGGCGCCGCCGTGCCGCTGGCCTGGAACAGCCTGCGGGGCTACCAGCAGAAGCGCGTGCTGACTTTCTTCGACCCCGAGAGCGATCCGCTCGGCGCCGGCTACCACATCATGCAGTCGAAGATCGCCCTCGGCTCCGGCGGCGTGCTCGGCAAGGGCTACCTCCAGGGCTCGCAGAGCCACCTGAACTTTCTGCCCGAGAAGCAGACCGACTTCATCTTCACCATGCTGGCCGAGGAGCTCGGCATGGTCGGCGGGCTGATCCTGCTCGGCCTGTTCTTCCTGGTCTTCGTCTACGGCTTCGCCATCGCGCTGAGAAGCCGCAACCACTATGGCCGCCTGCTCGCGCTCGGCCTGACCGTCAACCTGTTCCTCTACGTCTTCATCAACATCGCCATGGTCACCGGCCTGATCCCGGTCGTCGGCGTGCCGCTGCCGCTGGTCAGCTACGGCGGCACGGCGATGCTGACGGTGCTGTTCTCGCTCGGCCTGATGGTCAGCGTCTCGATCCACCGCGACGTGCGGATTCCGCGCCGGGGCCTGCGCGACGAGAGCTGACAGAGGCCCTGAATCCGCGCCCGCCGTGCCCCCACGCAAGGCCCGCATTTTGCGCTTCACAAAGCCGCCCCGCGTTGCTATCTACCCCGCTCCCGGCCGCCAGGCCCCGGCCGGTGGCTTTGCGTGGGCGCATAGCTCAGTTGGTAGAGCAGCTGACTCTTAATCAGCGGGTCCAAGGTTCGAGTCCTTGTGCGCCCACCACTCCCGCACAGAACTGGGCACCTGCCTGTCAGGTGCACCGCTGTGTAGCAAAGCCCCGGCCAGCGCGGCCTTCGGCCCCGAGATCCTGATCTCTTCGTCGTCCAGCTCGACCCGCTCGACAAACTGGCGGACATAGGCCTTGCGCAAGGCGCCGTCGGGCTCGCGCAGCTTGCTGCGGACGGCATCGGCGAAGCGCTGGCAGTCCTTCACGGTGATCTCGGAGACGGGCAGGGCGCGCCGCCGGTCAGCGGCAGCAATCAGCCTCATAAGCTCCTCGCGGTGCCTCTCGTGGCGGCTGACGCTGTTCTTGAAGGCGTCGGTCCGCTCGACCGTGCCCTCCGCCACGGCGTCGTAGAGCCGCGCCAGCTTGTCGTCGACGTCCCGCAGCTGGCTGCGGAGCTTGCGCGCCTGGGTCTTGTGATCGTCGGCGCTGCGGACCAGTCGCTCCGACAGGGCGCCAAGCAGCGCCTGGACGCGCTCCGGCTGAAAGATCCTATCCTCAAGCTTCGACAGCACCGCCTCGTCCAGCGTCTCCATACGGATGCTGCGGCCCTTGCAGCGGCAGGCGCCCTCTGTCATGCGTCGATTGCAGGCGTAGTAGCGATAGCGGCCGCCCTTGCCAGTGCGGATGGTCATGCCGGCGCCGCAGCTGGCGCAGCGGGCAATGCCGGTCAGCAGCGTCGGCCCGTTGACGATGCGAGGTGGCGTCACCGCCGGCCGCCGCTGCTCCAGCAGCGCCTGCACCGCCTCGAAGGCCTCGTCCTCGACGATGCGAGGGGTGGCGACCTCGATCCACTCGCTGCTGTCCTTGCGCGTCCGCGTCTTGACGCAGCGGGTATTGAAGTAGTGCCGTGCCCTATAGGCCCCGTTGCGCAGGATCGCGTGTACCAGCCCAGAGGTCCAGGCGCGGCCCCGGCGGTATGTATAGCCCTTGCTATTGAGGGAACCGGCTATGGCGCGGATGCCCATGGGCGTACCGCTCTGTCCTGTACGGAACATCCCATATATGAGCCGCACCAGCTCGGCCTCTGACGGCTCGACCTCCAGGCGCTTCTTCACGGAATCGCCGCGCGTCTCGACGGCGACGCTCCTATAGCCATAGGGCGTCGGCCCGCCGTTCCAGAAGCCCTGCCGGGCGTTCTCCTTCATGGCGCGGAGGACGTGCTTGGCGTTCTCCTTGCTCTGGTACTCGTCGAAGAGGTTGAGGATCTGACGGACCATGTTGCCCATCGGATCGTCGCCGGTCTCCTGCGTGATCGACACCAGCTGGATACCGTGCTTGGCGAGTTTCCGCCGGTGGAACTCGAACTGGTAGGCGTCCCGGAAGAAGCGCGAGAAGCTGTGGACGACCACCACGTCAAACGGCTCACCGCCGCCTTGGGCGTCGGCTATCAGCTGTTGCAGCTGCGGCCGGTTCTCGTCGGTTCCGGAGGCGCCGGCCTCCACATACTCGCCAACGACCTCCCAGCCGCGCGCCTGGCAGTGCCCGGCGACCTGGGAACGTTGGTCAGGGATGGAGAGATCCTTTTCGGCCTGTCTGACCGTCGAGACCCGCAGATAGAGCGCTGCCCGCATCCCTGACCAACTCCCCTTGCCTCACCTGTCCATCGCCGTGATGGCCCGCAGGATATCGCCGAACTGTGCTGCGAGGAGATCCAGCTCCTCCTCCCGGATCGGCAGCTCCGCCGGCAGATCGTCCCTGACCGACGGAGCTCGCCGACTGGCCGCCCGAGCGGCCGCGGCGTCATGTGCATTGTGATGGTGGCGGATCAATCATGGGAACCTCCTTTCCGTGCCTCAGTCTGACCGGCCCGTTCCTGTCCTTGCCTGTCCCTGCGCTCAACGGCGCAGCTGCCGAAGATCCTCCGCCAGCCCGCTCTGCCCGAACTCGTCCAGAGCGAACTTGCGAAACGCGCGGAACTGGTCGGGCGGCAGCGCCGCCTCCGCCGCCAGCAGGACGCGCGTGAGGCGCTGGTTCACCAGATCGATGATCGTCTTGTTCATCACCACTTCCCCAGGGCGTAGCCGCGCATGCGCTTCGTCACGTCCTCGTCCCAGTCCGCCGGCTGATGGCGGATCGCGAGAAGGCGCCTCAGCTTGCCCAGGACCACACTGAGCGTCGGCGCCTCTTCCTCCCCGGCGATGAGCGCGAGCGTCGCGCCTGCGCCCTTGCAGTAGCCGTAGATGGCCGTCAGCTGCTGATGCAGCCGGTACTCAAGCGAGGTGACCGCACTCAGGCTCTCCACCAGCCCGTGTTGCGGCATGGCATCGATGGCGGCTTGCAGGGCGCGCCAGAGCGGATGCAGGGGCCAGCGCGATCGGTTGCTGTCGCTGGCGTCCGGCAGGCGGAGCGAGGTGTGGTTGGTCGCCAGCTCGCGCAGCAGATCGCCCTGGTACTCCGCCAGGTCGCCCATTGTGACGATGCCGGCTGTGCGCAGCCGTGCCTTTCGGACCTGGAACTCGATCCGCCAGACGCCTTCGCTCTGCCCCCACAGCTGATGAAAGAAGACCTTGCCGCTCGCCTGCTCGATCTCCTTGGCCTTGTCGTAGACCCGGACCACTACGTCGCCGGTGCCGAACTGAAAGCTCTCGGCCTTGCGGTCGCCGCGCCACTTGCCGTCCTTCTTCGCGCGGGTGACGAAGTGGTCTTCCGAGAAGTCGATCTCCTCGAGCGCGAAGTCGAAGGCGAGATCGACGCGCGACAGGCCTTCCGGCTCGGCAGGCGTCAGGCTGACGGAACCCGCCCAGGCGAGCAGACGCCGATGCAGGGCTTGCGCTCCCTCCTTCCACAGCGCCTCGCTCAGGAACTGGACGTAGCAGGACGGCCGGATGTGCTCGCCCAGCGCCACGTGGAAAGCCCTGTTCTCGAAAACGTAGTTGTAGGGGAAGCGTCCGGAGGGGCGGAGGGCGAAGCGCTCGCTGCCCAGCTCGATCTCCGCGTAGTCGTCGGAGCGCGACTGCTGCACCCGCTCCTTCTGGTACTGGATCTCGTCCCAGTCGAACGCCGCCGCCGAGGTGTCGAGATAGTAGCCCGCATAGAGGCTATCGATGCCGGCCAGGAGCAAGCGCGGCGGTTCTCGCCCCTCTGCCCCGGTGAAGTCTGAACGCGTCATGGTGTTGCCCCCTCTGATTGCTGTCTCCACCGGGCTCGACCTCGCGAGAGAAGCCGTGCCCGACCCGTCAAGCGCTAGGCCTCGGCCGCCGATGAGGGGAAGAGGGAAGTGGTACGTTCTATATACGCAGACCCCCCGATGTTCTGGCTTTGAGCCTGTCGCGGCCCATGGCCCGGAGAGGCGATCCGTGCGCGAATCGGGGCGCGGCCGTCATTCATGGCGAGCGTCTAAGGGCGCCGCCGGAAAAGCGCTGGGCACTGCCGGAGCCTCAATGGGCAGGGCCGGGGCTGGGGGCGCCGGCCCTTGCAAGGCATGGTCAGGGACCGGGATTGGCTGACCCGGTCAAGGTCGAGCCGGGCTTGCGCCCGGTGACTGCGCCAACCTTGACCGGGCCAGCCAATCCCGAAGGGGGCTTGGCATGCCTTGCAAGGACCGGCTCGGCCGGAGCCGGAGAGTAAAGCAGGAGCGGGCGGCTCGCACCCAATGGAGGTGCCAGCACTGAGGGTAACGTCGGGGGCTTTTCCTACCGCTAGTACGACTCCACGGACGCGCGGTATATTATGGCCCCCGTGTTACTGATCACGGGGGCAGCAATCGGTCCTAACCAATGGCGGCCGGGTACATTCTGCGAGCACGATTCAGTCCATACGAGCCGCGCGAAGGCAAAAACTGAGATTGTCAGGGTACTCACGCGACCCTTTTAAAGGTGCCGAACATGGCTACACTAATCACCGCTTCAATGCTCTACGACTTGGTCTCGTGCCCCCATCGGGTAACCATGGACATCTTCACCGATCCGGCCGAACGCGATGCTCCCAACGCCTTTATCGAACTCTTGTGGGAGAAGGGCTCCATGTACGAACAAGAGGTGATTGAAGGGCTGAAGGTGCCATTTACCGATCTCTCCATGTATTCCGGTGAAGAAAAGGAGCTGCTAACCCTTGAAGCCATGCAGCGCGGAGACCCGGTAATTTACAGTGGACGCGTACAGGCCGACGGCCTGCTCGGGGACCCTGATCTGCTACGTAAAGAAGACGAAGGGTATATCGCCGGTGACATCAAGTCTGGATCAGGCGAGGAGGGGCCTGAGGATCTTTCAAAGCCAAAGAAGCACTACGCAGTGCAGCTTGGGCTTTACACTGACATTCTCGAACGCAAAGGTCTTTCGGCCGGTAAACGAGCATTCATCTGGGATATCAATGGTGAAGAGGTCATCTATGATTTTGCGAAGCTATACGGCAAAAGGAATCCGCGCACGCTCTGGCAAGATTATCAGGACCACCTCATTGAGGCAGAGGCCATTGTCGGACAGTCCACGGAGACGCTCGCGGCCTATAGTGGAGCCTGCAAACTTTGCCACTGGTATAGCGCTTGTCTCTCCCGCTTGAGCGAGGCAAATGACCTCACCTTGATTCCCGAGTTGGGCAGGTCAAAGCGCGACGTAATGATAGACCACGTCAGAACCATCCAGGAACTCGCCGATGCTGATCCAGGTGACTTTCTGGATGGAAAGAAATCAGTCTTTCCCGGAATTGGTCCCGACACTCTGAAAAAATTCCGCGCCCGTGCGAAGTTAATTTCTGCTGGGAAAAATGCGAAACCCTACCTGCGTGAGCCAGTAACGCTTCCAGCAGCTGACCTGGAGTTGTACTTCGATATCGAAGTTGATCCTATGCGGGACATTTGTTATCTGCACGGCTTTGTTGAGCGGCGTGACGGTAACAATGATTCAGAACGATTTATTGCATTCCTTGCCGAGGAGCCTACCGCTGAAGCCGAGGAGCAGGCTTTTGCCGATGCATGGCGCTACATGCAGGAAAGTCAACCTTGCATCATCTATTACTATTCGAAGTATGAGCGAACAATCTACCGAAAGCTCCGCGAAAAATATCCTTCCGTTTGTACGGAAGACGAGCTGGAGACCCTATTTGACCCTCAGCGGGCCATAGATCTTTATTTTGACATAGTACTAAAGGCTACGGAGTGGCCTACGCGAGACTTTTCCATCAAAACCCTCGCGAAATTTCTCGGTTTTTATTGGCGCGACACGCATCCGTCTGGTGCGGCATCCATTGAATGGTTTCATAGATGGGTCGAAACGAGCGATACGGCAATCCGCCAACGTATTCTTGATTATAACGAAGATGACTGCCGTGCGACGCGCGTACTTCGCGACGCCATAGACGGCCTTACCTTAGTTCCGGAGGAGGCCGCATGACCAAATCGCAGCACACTCACGATGCCCTAAAAGCGCTTTCAGACCTGAGAGACCACCTCGCTCGTCATGATAAGCCAATCGCATTTTTCTTCGGAGCGGGAACCTCTTGTTCAGTTAGGATCCCCGACCCTGACAAGGAAGGAGAGACACTGCCGCTCATACCAGCCGTGGCCGGGCTTACGGAAATATGCCGAGAGGAGACGAGTGGGCTGGGCGAGAAGTTTGGAAAAGCCTGGACCTTGATTGAGGAGAACTGCAAGGAAATCGGACAAGACCCGAACGTCGAAAACATCCTCTCACGCCTGCGCATGATGCTGAATGCCGTTGGCAACGCCGATTCTTTGTCTGGTTTGAATAGGGGTGAGATCGAAACGCTTGAGGAGTCTGTTCGGAAGACTATAGCGAAGGTGGTCGCTCCTGACCTGAGCAATGTTCCGAACGACCACGCCCACCGGAAGTTCGCGCAGTGGCTTGTTAAAACGTCGCGCCGGAACCCGGTCGAGATCTTTACCGTAAATTACGACGTGCTCATTGAGCACGCCCTTGAGGTTGAACGTGTCCCAGTCTTTGATGGCTTCGTCGGTAGCTACCAACCCTTTTTCCACCCCGATAGCCTCCGCAGACTTGAAACAGCGCCTGGGGCCAACTGGACTCGGCTCTGGAAAATGCACGGCTCCGTCACGTGGCGGCGCATCGAGCAAGCCGATCGCTTTCGCGTAGTCAGAGGCGAACCCAATCTAGGCGGCGAAATGATCTATCCGTCGTTTGAAAAATACGATGAGTCACGCCAGCAGCCATATTCCGCTTTTACAGACCGCCTCAGCCGGTTCCTCGAACAGGATGATGCACTTCTGATCGTTGCCGGCTTCAGCTTCGGCGATGAACACATAAACAACCTTATTTTCGGAGTTTTGGAAAACAGGCCGAGGACTCACGTCTACGCCCTTCAGTACGGAGAGCTACCCGACGGGAATGAGTTGATTAAGCGTGCTCACCAGAGGCCAAACATGATCGTGATGGGTCCAGAAACGGGAATCATTGGTGGGAAGCGTGGAGCGTGGGTACCTGGCGAGAGTCCGAAGTCTATGGCGGTCGCGTTTGAGGTAGCCGAACTTGAAGCCCCGGAAGGCGGAGAGGGAGCTACAGATCAAGACGCCAAATCGGGCTTGATGAAGATCGGTGGATTTGGGTCATTCTGCGACTTTCTCGAATCCATGTCAGCGAGCTAGATCACCATGCCGCTCTCTGATCCGACATATATAGGCCAGGTTGCCTCCGTCACAGGGGCTGTAGTTCGCGTACGGCTACGTGAAGATATGCCGTCAACGCTGGTTATGATTGGCGGTCAATCTTATCGCGTTGGACAGATTGGCGGATTTTTTAGGGTCCCTCTTGGTTACGCCAACCTCTATGCAGTCTGTACTCAAATCGGCGCAGATGCGGCCCCTCCTGGAAGCGCTGGTGAAACTCTTGGAGCAATACTGGAGACCGAGACTCAGGCTCGACTATCGGGCTTCCGATGGATGACGATTGTCTTATTCGGCGAAGGACTTGGTGGCGATTTTGAGCGCGGCGTTGGTCAGTATCCAACTGTGGGAGACGAAGTCCATCTTGTTACTAATGATGATCTAAGAGTTATCTACGGCTGGGCGAAAGGGAAGAAAGGCACTATTTCTGTCGGGCAGATAGCCGCTGCATCCGGCATTTCAGCCGATATCAGTGTAGCCGGACTTGTTAGTCGCCATAGCGCGATCGTTGGTTCTACCGGCGCTGGCAAATCGAACCTCGTCACCGTTCTCATGGAAACGGTTTCTGATGGAAGCCTGCCGAACGCGCGTGCGATTGTGATTGATCCTCACGGGGAGTACGCGACTGCACTCGGCGACAAGGCTAGGGTGTTCCGTATCCGGCCGAACGAAGAAGCTGGAGAAAGACCATTACGGGTCCCGTTTTGGGCGCTGCCTTTTTCCGAACTTCAGCAGCTTACTCTTGGCGGGCTCCAACCAAACCATGAAGCCGCGATACGCGATCAAGTCCTTGATATGAAAGTTGTGGCTGCCGAGCGCCTCGCCATTTCTCCGCCACCCGAGGCGCTTACAGCTGATACCCCTGTTCCGTTTAGCATTAAGAAACTCTGGTACGACCTTGATCGCTTCGAGCGCGTTACTTTTAGAACAACGGGCAATCAGCAGACAGAGGATCAGGCCTACCCACCTGACGAAGTTGGAGACGCCAGTCAACTCAGATCTGATCGTTATCCTGCCGCAAGTCCCTATAACCAAGAACCATATAAGAACCAGAGAAAGCGGAATCTTGAGCGCCACCTGGACCTGATGCGCAGCAGACTTAAGGATAGCCGTTTTTCCTTCCTTTTCTCCCCCGGTGGGGGCTATGAGCCGAGTTTAGACGGTGAGATAGAAAATGACCTAGATGTGTTGGTTCGAGAATGGGTTGGCCACGACAAGCCAATAACAATTTTTGATGTTTCGGGACTCCCGTCCGAAGTGCTCCCGACCATTGTGGGGACAATGCTACGCGTGGTTTACGATACGCTATTCTGGGCACAGGACCTGCCCATAGGCGGACGACAGCAGCCACTCCTCGTCGTTCTTGATGAAGCTCACCGCTTCGTTCCAGAGGGAGAGGACTCCTCAGCTCATCGGACACTGTCTATGATCGCGAAAGAAGGTCGCAAGTACGGAACCGGTCTCATGCTCGTGACGCAGCGCCCATCTGAGATCGATAGCGCCGTCCTGAGTCAGTGCGGCTCTCTCATTGCTCTGCGGATAACCAACTCGTCAGATCGTGGCAAAGTCAGCGCAGCCATACCTGATGACCTTGGTGGACTCATTGAACAGCTACCTTCATTGCGTACAGGAGAGGGTATCTTCCTCGGTGAAGTTATGCCTATACCGTCGCGCGTCCGTATTCGTAAGGCGAAGAAAAAGCCTATTGGAGATGATCCTAAACTACCTGATGCATGGCAGGTGGAAAATCGTCCTGATGGGGGCCTCTATTCACGCGCCCTGACTAACTGGCGCGCGCAGTCTACTTCCGCCCAGATCGCAGAAAGCGAAGTGGAGGAACCTGACAATGATTGAAATGCATTATGTCGATTCATCCAATATCGAAGCGATTGGTTATGACCATGACAATCAGGAACTACATGTTCGGTTTCTTAGGTCGGGTGAGACGTACGTTTATTATGGCGTTGAAGAGTGGGTTTTCCAGGAGCTTCTGCAAGCGGATTCAAAAGGAACTTATTTAAATACCCATATAAAAAGAAAATATCAGTATGGGAAAATTTGACTCTATGAAAAGGACAATATCCTGAAAACTTCTTTATTTATAATTTATCGTTATTCCTAAGTGTTTTCATTGACGCTTACATGGTATCAGGATTGGTAGTATCTCTTCTATGTCCGAACGTTCACTTAGGGCGCCACAGCACAAATAATCCAGTGCCCATCTTCGCCGGCCGCTGCCCACCACTCTCTTCAAAGGCGTAGCTGGAATCCCCGGAAGCCGTGGCACCGATTTGGCGCCTCGAGGCGCGGGTGTTCCGGCGTGTCGTCATGCGTCATGGTGCGGTTCCCCGGCCTCCCCGCCTGGATATCGAGCACCCTCAACGGCCCAGCTTTAGGTGCGCGCCGCCGAGGACAAGCGTGCCCGATCCGCTCGGATCAGGCGATGCCGACGGCGTCATAGGCGCGCGAGAGCGCATCGGCCACCTCGGGGCGGGTCGGAAACCGCAGTGCGACGATGGCTGCCATGGTTTCCCGCACGTCCAGGAAGCGGGCCGAGCGGGTCAGCCGGGAGAGCGTCAGGAAGTAGAGCTCCGCGGTTTCCTTGGGCGACAGTACGGCGCTACCGCTGCTGCGGGCGGTCAGAAGAGCCTTTGCCGCCAGGGTATGGATGACGCAGTTCGCGTGCTCGGAAAAGGGCGCGGTCTGGTATTGCGAGTAGTGCACCGGAAAGCCGCCCGCGGCGGGATCCTCCAGATCGCGCAGTGCCGTACCCCCGGGGCCCAGGCCGGCGCCGATCGTCCAGCTCCAGCCCTGCGCGTCGGCCGGCGGCGCGTCGCCCCAGTTGGCGATGCACAGGCCGAAGATGTCCGCAAAAGACTCCTCCAGCGCCGCCGGCTCGTTGATCGCCGAGAATTCGGTGACCGCCGCAATGACCCCGTGCGTTACCTCGTGCGCCGCCACGTCGAGCAGCCGTGCCAAGCTCGCCAGATCGCTGCCGCCGCGAACCTGGCCGAACCACATGCGGCCGTTCCACCAGATCGCGTTCGACCACTCGGGCGGCGCATCCCCGGAGGCGGCGCTGGTGCAGTTGACGACCCCGACCAGCGGCGCCCTCTCTCCATCCACGCCTGGATGCAGCAGCACGCCGTTGTAGAAGTCATAGATCCGCACCAGGTTGCAGTGCGCCGACACGGCCGCCGGGTTGATCGCGCCGAAGGCGGCCGAGGTGTGGCGCACCGGCGTACCGAGCTTCGTGGCGGATCGGAGATCGGCATACTCCAGATCGTAGACCTCTATGCCCCGCCGCAGGTCGTGCAGGCTGTACAGACCCTCCGGTGTGCGGCGCCCGTCGAAGGTCTGCTGCCGGCCCACAGCGTCCATGCCGGTGAGCGACACCGGGATTTCCGCAGCCAGCCGCCGTGCCGTGGGCCGGACCGCCACCACCTCGCCTGCATGCGCATCGACGTAGAGATCGTAGGTGCCGCTCGGCGAGCGCGCCGCCGCCGCCTCCGCGACCTCCGGCGGCAGCGGGACGTCGGGAAAGTCATGCACCAGCCGCCAGCTGGGGGCACCGCCCTCCACGACCTCGTCAGCCGCAAGGAAGGCCAGCCGCGCCCCGGCAGGCGGGGCCTCCGCGTCGAGGCGGAACCGCCCGATCAGGCGCCGCCACGCAGCCTCCGCGCTCACAGTCGGCCGCGCCGACACCGCCGGAGGGTCGGCGAGGTCGGCGTTGAGGGACACCAAGCGCCCGTCCGGCGCGAGCTCGACCTTGAGGTTCGTACCGCCGACCTCGACGCTGTCCGCTGTCTGAAAGAAGCTGAAGAGGTGGGTTCCGGACAGCCGCGAGAAGCGCCTGTTGACCAGGACGAGGTCGGAGCGCGGGCCACCGCCGGCCGGCGCCAGGACGGCGTGCAGCACCTCCTGCGCCTGCTGCTGCGCCATCTCGGCCAGCAGCTCCTGGGACGCACGGCGGCGTGCGCCGAGATCGACGCTCAGCAGGGTGCGAAACACTTGGCCCTCTTCGGTCGAACCCGTCCCGAGTCCGGGGGCGTTGTGGCGCACGCGATGGAAGCGCTCGGCCATGGCTAGCCAGCCACCGCGTCCTCGGCCCGGCCACGGCGCGCCGCGTCGCCGGCCTGCGCGTCGCCCGCCTGCCCGTCGCCCGCCGGCACAGCGCCGGGCGGCATCAGACGCAGTCGACGCGGAGCGGTCTCCACCGCCCCCTGGCGCGCGAAGGCAGGGTCGTGCGCGACGCACAGCAGCGCGCGCCGGTGGCAGACGAGACTGCCCAGCGCGAGGTGGCGGGCGACGATCTCGCCCAGACGCTCCTTCGATAGCTGTGGCAGCGCGCGCTCCAGCTCCCGCTCGGTCCGGGTCCAGTAGCAGACGCGCAGGACGGCCAGTTCGGCGTCGTCCAGCGGCGTTTGCGTGCGCTGCCCCGCGGGATCGCAGCGCGCCAGCCGGTCGCCCGCGATGCGCAGGTCCGGCATCGCCGGCCCGGCCTGGTCGGGCTGCGCCGCCGCCTGGCGCAGGGCGTCCAGCGTGTCGATCAAAGCCTGACGCCGCCGATAGGCGCGCGTGCCGGCGAGCGCCTCGGCGCCGCGCAGCATGAGCCGGGCGGCCGCCTCCGCCAGCCTGTACGGCATCAAGGCGCCGCGCGGTGGCACGCTGCCCGGTCCACCCAGCACCAGCCAGGCGCCCTCCGCCCGTCGCCGCCGCGTCTGTGCCAGGGTCAGGCGGTGATGCACGCGGGCCAGGAGCTCGCCGCGATCCGTCCGCCCGGTGCGGCGATAGCGATGCGCCCAGATTGAAAACGGCAGGTCGAGACCGAACAGCTCCTTCGCCCAGCCGTCTTTGGGCAGGCGCTCGATGCGCACGCGGAACCGCTCCTGCTGGGCGGCAATGTCGTCGCGCCCGTTGGCGGCATAGGGGAAGGCATAGAAAATCGTCTGCGGTGGGGCGAAGAGGTGCAGCGATCGCTCCAGCAACGCCGCCTCCGCGGCGACGTCGTCGGGGCGCTGGGTCGGATAGCCGACGAAGTAGTTGGTCGCCACGAGCTGCCCCGCATCGCGCAGCGCCTTGACCGCTTCCAGCGCCTGCAGCGGCGAGAACCCCTTGCGCATGGCCGTCAAGGTCTCGGGGCCGAGGCTCTCGACGTTGAGCCGGACGCGGCTCAGCAGGCGGCTGCCCAGCCGGCCGGCCACCGGCAGGAACTCGGCCCGGAAGCTGCGCACCATCAGCCAGAACTCCAGCAGATAGCGATCCGCCGAGACCTGTGTGCCGGTTCCTTCGGCAGCGGAACGATCGGCGGCGATCGTCTCCATCAGCGGCAGGACGACCCGCAGGTCGTTCTCGTCGGCATCGAAGGAGATCCGGCCCGCGGGGGCCTTGCAAGCGGACGGCCGCGCCTCGCGCGCACGGCAGGCCGCGTCGAGCTCGTGGTGCAGGCTGCGCTGGTCCACCGGGGAGTAGCGCCGCCGGTCGATCTGCGAGCAGAAGCTGCATTCGCCCCAGGAGCAGCCGCGCTGGGACAGGACCCGGATCGCGGCGGCCGCGTCCGTGCGCACGTAGTCGACGCGCGGCTCGGCCGTGCCGTACTCCTCGGGCGTGACGATCCGGGCGGTGCCTGGCGCGCCGCGCGTCGACAGCAGCCCCGGAACCGTGATCTCGCCAGGCGCGGCGCCCGCCTTCAGCGCTGCGACGAGGTCGCGGCAGATCGCCTCGCCGTAGCCGACCACGACCCCATCGACCGCCAGGTTCGGATCGTGCCGGGCTGCCGCCGCCAGCGCTGTCCCGGTGGCCTCGTCGAAGTAGTCGCCGCCGAGCAGGATGATGGCTTCGGGATCGCGCCGCCGGATGATCCGCGCGATATGCAGCGCGCCGATCAGCAGATAATCGTAGACGCTGATGCCGATGACGCGGCGCTGCGCCGGCGGGCCGGCCGTCTGCGGCCAGAGCGCGGCCGCGATAGAGGTCTCGTAGTCCTGCTGCAGCGCCCGCAGTGCCACGGCGAAGCGACGATCGGCGCCGGGCCGCAGGCGGGCGAGCCGGCCGGTCGGGGACAGCAGCCCGGCGCGCGCTGCGATCCCGGGCAGCTCGCCGCCGCCGGCCGCCAGCAGGCCGAGAAAGATGTAGGGGTTGAGCGCGTGCCCGAAGCAGACCCCTGCGCTTTCCGCCGACAGGACAGCCATGGCGCGCTTCAGGGTAGGCCGATGCCGCGCGACGATGCCGGAGCCAGCGACGACGGGGCGCAGGTCGACGACGCGGCCGGACACCCGCGGAACCGAGCTGCGCACGTAGTCGACGACGCTGTGCGGGCCCCAGGGATACAGGGTCGAGTCGACCCCCGGCGGCATGATCACGCTGAAGTCGAGGGAGCGGAGTGCGCCGGCCCCGTCATCAGGCATCGTCCTTCTCCTCCAGGAAACCGAGCTCCCGGTAGAGCCGCACGGCAGGCTCGTTCGCCCGCGTGACGATCAGGCGCAGCCGGCGGTATCCCAGCCGGGCAAGCGCGTCGAGGCTGCGGCGGACCAGGTCGGTGGCCAAGCCGTGGCGCTGGTGCGCCTTGGCGGTAGCGCAGAAGGCCAGCAGCGGCTCGCCCTCGAACTCGGTGACGAAGCTGACGCTGACCGGCTGGCCGTCGTCCATCGCCATGAAGCTGGCCGCTGGGATCGGCGTGCCGTAGGTGCCGTCGAGCGCCTTCGTGGCTTCCGCGACGGCCTCTTCCGGACTTTCCCCCTCGTCGTCGACGGTGCCGGCGTAAGCGTCGTGCAGTAGCAGGCCGACGGCGCGCGCATCGCCGGCTTCGGGCTGGCGCAGGCGCTCGGAGGGCTCGAGCGCCTGCGGCGTCGCATCGATGGTCATCCACTGGCGCGATCGGGGCATGGCCGTCTCACACGTGAGAGGGTTCGGTGGCGGAAGCGCGGAGCCGGTTGGCGCGCGCGGGCTCCGCGGACGGCGTGGCCTCGCTCAGGGCGCCGGCCAGGGCCGCCGCCGCCGCGCTCGCCTCGTCCCCGAAGCCGCGCAGGCGCACGCCGTCGCCCGCTCGCTCGAACAGCACCATCCGCTGCTCGGCGGCGCGCGCGGGATGTGCAGCCAGCCAGAGGCCGGTTTCCCCTTGACCGACCGTCACCTCGTCAGCCCAGCGCAGCTTCTCGATCACGACCGGCACGTAGCGCGCGTCCAGCCAGGGCGTCTCGCGCCCGAGCGAGAGGGCCGTCACCTTGTGCGCCGCCAAGCCGTCGGCAAGGCGCCTCCAGAGCGCCCGGCGGCATCCGCGGTAGGCGGGCGACAGGGCGAACACCATGCCGGACACGGCGGAACCGTCCGCGATCGCCGTGCCGCACAGGAGATGGCGGGTCGCGCGCGCCGGCGCCGCCGGCTGCAAGACGGCGCCGCCGACGATCCCTTGGCCGCACCGCACCAGACCGACCCAGGCCCCGCCGGCGAGCAGGCGGCAGAAGGCCTCGAGATTGTGGGCGCCGTAGGGGGAGATGCCACGGCTGTAGAACTCGCGCACCAGCGGGCCGAAGTAGAGCGAGTCGATCACCTCGGCCTCGCCGAACTCCGCCGCCGGACGTAGCTCGAAGCGAAGCCCGGCGGCCTCCCAAGCCGCCTCCGACCGCGCCAGGGCGCGGCGCCAGTTGCGGTTGCGGCGTGTGCGGTCGAACGGCAGGCGCAGCCGCGCGTCGAGCCAAGACGGCACGGCCGTGAAGGCCGAGCCGTCCTGCCGTCGCGGCATCGGCCCCTCGGCGGGCCCCTCGACCGCAACCGTGTAGTGCAGCGCCAGAAGGCGCGCCGCCGCCCAGTCCTCCGGCTTCGATCCCAGCCGGTGGTCGATCATGGGGCTGCCTCCGCCAGGCGCACTGGCGGCACGCGCGCGGCCGAGAGCGGTGCGGCCGGCGCCTGCGCCGCGGCCAGCGCCGTGGCTAAGTTCGCATCGACGGCGAAGAGCTTGGCCGTCAGCGTGTCGAGCACCCGGAAGCTGCCGTCCAGTCCGCGGCACAGCACCCCGTACGCCGCCCAGCGGCGATACGGCTCTGGCAGCGGTGCGGCCGGCGTGTCGATCGGCAGCCCGAACGGAAACCGCAGGCGGGCGACGTTCGCCTGCACGCGATCGAGGAACCTCGCCAAGCGTTCGGAGAGTGGTGCCCCAAGCGCCGCCGAGGAGACGAACACGAGACGGTCGGACAGCGCTTCTGCGGCGGGGCAGCCGCCGCAGAGATCGGCCCCCGCGGGCTCGAGATAGGCCGGCGAGACCGGCTGCACCCCGATGGGCATCCGCTCGGCGATCGCGACGCGGTAGAGATCCTCGCCCGTCAGGTCGAAGTCCGGCGCCAGCAGGTGCGGCACGATGGCGGTGACGCCGGCGCGGGCGGGCTCCGCCAGCGGCACGGGCCGCAGCGCTGTGCCTGCCGACAGCGCTTCCCAGGCCAGCCGTGCCTCGATGTGGGCGTCGCGTCCCTCGACCAGGCGCTGCCAGGCAGCCAGCGCGGGCTCGCCCAGCGCAGCGGCGGCGACGATCCGCGGCCCGCGGCGGTGCCAGCGCAGACCGCGCCGGCCGAACTGGACGCGGTCGCGGACCTCCGTCGCCAGACTCTCGTCGGCGCAGGCGAGAATGCCGCCCGCCCCGATATCCCACGGCTTGCCGCGGCCCAGGCTCAGCACCAGGAAGTCGGCGGCGCCGGCGAGCGCATCGAAGGCGGACAGCGGCGACAGCGTCAGGTCGGCGACCCGCGGCGGCACCGGCGAGGCGGGCGGCAGGCGGCACGGCGCGCCCCAGGCCGCCACGCTCATCGCGAAGTCGGCGCCGGTCGCGCGCACCCCCTCCGGCGTCGCCTGCAGGTCCGTGCCGACCTCGGCGTAGCGAGGCTGCGCGCCGGCCTCCAGCACGGATTGCGTCAGCGTCCAGCAAGCGAGCGCCGGCACGGCGACGCTGGCGGCCGTCGCGCCGGCGCCGCTCGCCCAGAGGGCCAGACCCAGCGCCGCGCTGCCGCTGTGGACGAAGACCACGTGCTCGCAGCCGGTCCAGGCTCGCACCGCCTCGCTGACGCTGGCCGGCGCGCTCATGACGGCGCTTCCAGGCAGGCGTCGAGCAGGCGCACAACCAGTTGCATCAAGGTCATGGCGGCCAGGGGATCCTCGCTCGGGCCCGGGGCGAACTCGGCGATCTCGAGATACTGCACCCGACCGCCGGAACGCCCGATGGCGGCGGCGGCGGCGGCCAGCTCGCGGGGATGCAGGCCGCCGGGAGAGGGCGCGGCCACCGCGCGCAGGATCTCAGGCGAGATCACGTCGACGTCGATGCTGAGCAGGGTCGCGGCGCCGGCCGTCCGGACGCAAGCGGCGGCGAGGGCATCCGCGTCGGCACACAGGACCCGGTGGGGGGCCGGCGGGGCCCGGTCGCCAGGCACCAGGCCGCGCAGGCCGTACTGCAGGATGCTGGCGACGTTGGCGCGCCGCTCGAGGAAGCGCGCGACGTTGCCCGCATGCGGCAGCGGGCCGGTGATCGCCGTGGCGTCCTCGTGCGCGTCGAACAGGACGACCCGGCTGTCGTCCGGCAGTGCCCCAGCTGTCCAGTGGGTGATTGCGTGATCGCCCCCCAGGATCAGCACCAGGCGCGCGGTGCGCTTGAGCGCCCGCAGCACCTCGGGCAGCCGGTCCAGCGCCGCGGTCGGGTCGTAGCGGTCGATCATCAGGTCGCCGGCGTCGGCCAGCCGGACTCCCGACAGAAGCGGGCGTGCGCGCTCGTAGTCGTACCAACCGACCGGGCGCTTGTGCTCGTCCAGCCGGTAGGGGAACATCCGTGAGGCGCCACGCAGCACCGGCACGCCGGCGGCGGCCGAGCGCGGCGAGCCAAGGTTTCCGGTATCTGAGGGAACGCCGAGCGCGACAACGTCGAAGGTTCCCTCGGGCATCCAGGCTGGCGCCCCGAACAGCCGCGCCTGCGAGGGCCGCAGGAGATCCTCGATCACCGCCTCGGCCTGCGCCACGGTCATCTCGAGTCGCTCCGATCGGCCCGGTTTCCCAGGTCGGCCATCCGCATGGTGCCCTCGCGACGCCAGAAGGCCAGCCACCCCGGGCAGGCCGGCGGGTCGAGCGCACGGATCAACGCCGGCGGCGCATTCAGCCGCGCGTAGTGGCCGAGAGCGCGCAGGTAGACGGGAAGGTCGATCGTGGTGTCCAGGCACCAGGCCGCCTGATCCGGTTCCTCGAGCGGCAGCCGGGCCCGCTCTGCGTCCGTGGCCGGGCGCAGCCCGTCGGCCAGGTCGCGCGTCGCGGACTCGTAGGCGTGCAGCTCGGCCAGGTAGGGCGGCTCGGCCTCGCGGCACCATTCCAGCAGGCTCAGCCGCACCGCGTTATCGACGTCCGGCGCGCGGCGGCGAACCTCGGGCAGGCGGGCGGCGACCTGCAGGAGCGAGTCGGGGCCGGCGAAGGCGCACCCGAGCGCGCAGGTCAGCGGCCAGAAGCGCCAGCACAGCCGCGAGACGTCGAGGACGCGCCGGTCGCTTTCGATCCACCAGCGCGCCTCGTCGTCGCGACCGACCACGGCGGCCGGCGGCGTGCGCCGGTAGAAGCCGAGCAGCAGGCGCTCGTGCGCCTCAGGCGCAGGCACGAGCGGCCTCCGCGGCCGGCGCGATCACCTGCTCGCGCACGGCGGCGATGTTCGCGTCCACGATCTCGGGCGAAGCTCCGTCCAACTCCAGGCAGACCAGCGTCTCCGGCGGTACCCGCTGTGCGATCCGCCGGCCGCAGTCCAGCAACTCGTCCCCGAAGCGCATGTCGTGGCGGTCGATCCACACGTCCCGCCCCTTGACCTGAATGCGTTCGGATCCGGAGAAGTGCAGCTCGACGACCTGCGGCCAGCCGGGCCAGTCGTCCGGCGGCAGGACCGCGGTCCGCTCCGCATTGACCCCATAGCCGATCAGGTGGCCGACATCCATCACGATCCCCGCGCCCGACCGCCGCGCCACCTCGGCCAGCATCACGAACAGGTCGAGCTCGCCGCAGCGATAGTATACTGGGGGATTCTCGATCATCATCGGCCGGCCCAGCGCCTCGGCACACCCGGCCACGTTCTCGGCGATCGCCGTCACGGTCGCCGCGTCCTCGATCGGGTTGAGGAGATGGGCGCCCAGGTACATGCCGTCCCACAGCCAGACCCCGAGGTCCTGCTCCACCCAGCGGGCCCCCAGCCGATCGGCCTGGGCGCGCAGACGCGCCAGCAGATCGGCCGGCACCGAGGTCGGCAGATTGAGTTCGACGGCATGCAGCAGGACCGGCAGGCCCGCTTGCGCCAGCCCTGCGCCCAGCCGCTCGGGCAGCGCCTCGTCGGCCCGGCAGCCGATGTTGACGAAGTCGATCGCGCGCGCCGGCAAGCGGCCCTCGGCGCGGTCTGCAAGCAGGTTGGCGGCCTCTGCCGCGCTCACTCCGAGGCCCAGCTTCATTCCGCGCCGGCCTCCAGCCTTGCGGCGGCCGGGCGCTGGGCGGCCGCCGGCTCGGCTTCGGCGGTCGCCGCCCCGCACAGCGCCCGGACCCGCCGCTCGTAGGCGTTCCAGCCGGCCAGCAGCGGCACGGCGCTTTCCAATGGCGCCCCCGCTTCGGCGCGGCAGAGCTGCTGCAGCACCTTCAAGGGCACGTGGTGAATACGGATCGCTTCGAGCCGCAAGCGCTGCGCCCGCCCGGAATCGGTGTCGGCGAGCCGCCGGGCGGCGGCGCGGGCGGCGTCGCGCAAGCGCTCGACTCGGCGCATGTAGCGGCGCCGGAAGGGGCCGGTGAAGGCCCGGTAGACGGCCTGGACCTGCGGGTCGCGGAACAGTGGATCGACGACCGGCAGCCTGTCCGGGTCGAAGCTGGCCCCCAGCCGCTGCTCGTACGTGCGGCGCAGCGGCGTGCCGGGATAGAGCGTCAGACCGTTGAACAGGTGGCCGAAATCCTCGTGCAGGGTGAGGTCGCAGTCGCGGAAGAAGGCGACGTTGGCCTCCAGGTCGGCCAGGGTCTGGTCCGGATTGAACATGATGAAGTCGATGCCGATGTCGATGCCGTTGCGCTGCAGCGCGCGCACCGCCTGGCGGTTGGTCGCGACGCTCGACCGCTTGTTGAGAAAGGCGAGCTGGTCGTCCGACGCCGCCTCGATTCCCATCTCGACCATGCGCAGCCCCTGGCGTGCCAGGAGGGGGAGGTCGGCTTCCAGCTTCAGCAGCATGCCGACGGTGGAGGACGCACTCCAGGTGACGCCGGGCAGGCGCTCGGCGATAGCGGAGGAGAGCCCGCGCACGCGCCGCGGCACGACGAAGAAGTTGGCGTCCATGAAGTAGATGTGCTCGAAGGGCGCGCGCGCATGCTCGGCGCAGAGCCAGGCGAGCAGCGTGTCGTCGGGCACGGAGCGCCATTTGCCCGGCATGGCGATGATGGCGCAGAAGCTGCACTTCAGCGGGCAGCTTCGGCTGGAGACGAGCGCGACCGCCGAGCGCTGCCGACCCGTCCGCCGGTCGGTGAAGACCAGCGGCGCATTGGCGTGGGTGATCGGCACGCTGAAGGGGTCGGCCATCGCGTCCGGCGCGAGCTGCTCGCCGTCCGGCATCTCGACGATCCCTCCGTCGGCGGCCACGTAGCTGACGCCCGGCACCTCGAAGCGGCGGCAGCCGGCGGCCACGCGATCGAGGATCGCGACGAAGGGTCGCTCGCCGTCGCCGCGGACGATGGCGTCGAAGAGGTGCGTGCGGCGCCGCAGGAAGGTCTCGGTGGTGAGCGTTGGGTGCGGCCCGCCGGCGACGAACACCGCCGCCGGTAGCCGCGCGCGCAGCTGGGCCACCCAGTCGTCAACGATCGCGACCTGGCTGGAATAGATCGGCACGCCGACAACTTGTGGCTGCCAGGCTGCGATCCGGGCGAGCGCAGCCTGGCTTGAGCGCGGGTAGCCGGAGAAGTCGAACAGATGCGTTTGGACCCACGGGCCTAGGGCGTCCTGGACGTAGGCCAGCACGCTCATCGCACCGAGCGGCGGCACCCGCTCCGGACCGTCGCCATAGGGACAGGCCACCATGGCGACGCGCAACGGTTGCCCCCGCTCAGGGGTGCTGGAGCGCGGCGAGTTCCTGCTCACGAAAACTCCGCTCGGCTGCTTCGCGGCTCGCACACGGCTCGACCAGTGCGGAAACCTCGGCCAGTTCGGCCGGATGCAGGCCTCTCAGGCAGGCGACCCGCAACCCGTCGAAGCGCTCCGCGTCGAGCCGGTACAGACGGCCTCCGACGTCGACGAAGACATAGTCGAGATCGCGTATGAAACGCGCGTCACGCTTCAACCCGTATGTCGAAACCTGCATCTGGGAACCGTTCCCCACCGTGCCCTGCCAGCCAGCCAGACATGGCCGCCGCCAGGCGATGGTCGGTCTCAGAACTCCACGTGGGTGCGGCCGAAGACGGCAACGAAATGCTCGCCGCCGATCTCGAGCTCCTGCACGCCGAAGACGCCTTCGCGCGCCTGTCCCTCGCGCTCGCGGAGATTCTTCGGCAGATCTTTCGACGGAACGATCGTCGTCTTGAAGCTGATGGAAATCTCTTTGCCTTCGGCGCCCATCGGATGGCCTCCTTGCTTACGCGGTTTTCGCCATGTTCAGGTCCGGTGGTCTTGTCGAGGTAGACGTTCCAACTGCACACATAGAGTGAGGAAGTGTGAGCCGTTTGCTCTCGCGAGTCCAGAATTTGCGCACACATGCCCTCTCACACCGGTGGCAAAGCACTCGGTGACAACGGCCCGGCATCGCCGCTCGTGTCGGCCCGGGGACGCCCCCCTTGCTCTGCCGTCGCGCCGTAGAGCGGCTGTCCAGCGCACGGCGCGACCGCCGAGCGGGTTGTCGGTATCGTACTTGGCGCGCTCGCAAAGAGACTCGGGAAGCGGCTGGTCGCGCGCTGGCCCTCGTCGCGGTCGCCAGCTCCGTGGTGGCGGCGACCGGGGGAGCTGGTCGGTAAATGCTCTACAGGGGACGGCACACCTGTTTCTGGCCACGCGCGGTAAAGCGGCAGCCTAGCGCGGGATCGCCTGCTTCCGCAGGATCGCCCACATGTTGTCGCTGGTCGGCAGGCGCCAGCCGAGGCCCTGCCAGGCGCTGAAGCCGCAGCGCCGTGCCATCTCCGCCAAGCTCGCCGGCGTGAAGTAGTTCAGGTGGTCCGGATGGCGGAAGCCGCACCAGCGCTTGCCGGTCAGCCGGCGGTTCCAGGAGCCATAGTTCGGTACCTTGACGATGACCACGCCGTCGTCCGCCATGACCCGGTGCAGCTCGCTCAGGACCTCGGACGGATGCAACTCGTGCTCCAGGTAGGATCGCAGGGTCGCACCGGTGAAGTGGCCGTCGGGAAAGGCGCGCAGGCCCTCCAGGCAGGGGGCGGCGACCGCATGGCCACCGCGCTGCGAGAAACGGCGGTCCGCCTTCGCCGCGGCGGCCGCCGAGATCTCGATGCCGTGGGGCACGAAGCCCTCCGCCAGGCCCTCGAGCTGGGCGCCCTGGCCGCAGCCGAGATCGACCACCGGCCCCGGCCGGGCGAAGCGCGCGAGCAACGCCGGCATCTTCTTGCGCGGAAATAGACGCATGCGCCAGCGGGTCCGCCGGTCCAGGGTGTTCTGGATGCCCCAGGTCGCCTCGCGCCACTCGGCCTCCAGGCCTGCCGACTTCTCCCAGCTCATGGTCTCGCTCAGCGCGCCGTAGACCGGCGCGGAGGTGATGTAGGTGAAGCCGCAGGTCGCGCAGTCCTTGACGACCCAGCGGCCCAGGGAGAAGCGGCTCGGCGGCGTTGCGCAGTTGTCGTCCCGGCACAGGGGACAGGCTCGCTCGACCGTCTCGACCTGGCCGAAGGATTCCTCCTGCCAGGTCCCGATATCCTTCGCCGCGCTCTGCCGTCTGCTCATCCCCGGACCCTTTCATGCCTAGGCTCGCTTGTCAGCCCCGGTCCTTGTCCGCCCAGTAACTGCCTGGAGCGGCGAGCCGGAGCAAGGGCCGCTGTCGGGCCCGACGCCTTGGCCTGCCTTCCCTCCTACAAAGCCGGCGCCGAGGCTGGCATGATCGCGCCCTCGGGAACGATCGAAGCGGGCACGACCGAGCGCCGGCCTCAGTGGCGGCGCGACGCGTGCCGCTGCTCCTCGCGGTCGCGGCCGTCGCCCCCTGCCGGGGGCGAGCAGATCCAGGCGTTCGACGTTCCTGCGCGCACTCGCCGCCGCGGCCGCAATGAGGGCCGCGGTCCAAGACCCTTGTTCAAAGGAGCCGCTGCCAATGCGCGCACAGGATTTCAAGCTCGGCCACATCTATGTCGATGCCAGGCCGCCCCGGCGCCAGTGGCGCATCGTCGAGAAGCGGGGGGACGTCTGTGTCCTCGCGCGAGTCGACAAGCCCAGCGTGATGCGATTCTGCGAGTTTGGAACGCTCCTCGATCCGCTCCGGTACGTGAAGTCCAAGGGATAGAAGGGCGGGGTGCCCGTTCTGAGAGGGCTTGTCCGGACGAGCGACACCGGAGACCGGCTGGCGCTCCGCCCAACCGGTCAGCGGCCCCCCTTCGGGTGGGGGCCGTAGGACCTGAACTTCTCGACGACGCGCGCGATCTCCTCGTCCGGCAGAACGTTGAGCGGCGTGCCGAGCTGCAGGGCGACGGCATACTGCCGAGCCAGGGTCTCCAGTTCGCCGGCCAGCCACAGCGCCTTCTGCAGGGTGGCGCCGCAGGCGATCATGCCGTGGTTGGACAGCAGGCAGGCGAGGCGCCCCTCCAGCGCTTCGAGCGCCTGCCGCGACAGCGCCTCCGTGCCGAAGGTCCTGTAGGGCGCGCAGCGCACGGTCGGGCCGCCGGCGGAGGCGATCATGTAGTGCACGGCCGGGATGTCGCGGCCGGTCATGGAGAGCGCGGTGCAGTAGGTCGGGGGGGCATGGACCACGGCGTTGACGTCGCCGCGGGTCGCCAGGATGTCGCGGTGGAATCGCCACTCGGAGGAGGGCGCCAGGGCGTGCTCGTGGCTGCCGTCCATCTTCATGAAGACGATGTCCGCGGGCGCCATGGTCTCGTAGTCGAGGCCGCTCGGGGTCACCAGCAGGCCGTCCCGCCAGCGCGCACTGACGTTGCCGGAGGTGCCGTGGTTGATGCCGAGCGCGGTCATCCTGCGGCAGGTCGCGACGATCTCCTGGCGCAGCGCCGCCTCGGCCCCCTGCATGGCCTCGCCCTCCTTGCCGTCCCGGCCTCCCTTTAGCGAAAGCGGCAGGCTCCTGTCGAGCGGCGCACGGCGGCCCTGCACGCGCCGGCCTTCGATCCGGACGGTATCCTGGGGTATAGCTGTGCGAAGGTCGAACCGCTCCCGAGCGGGAGCGGCGCAACCACAGGGGAGGAGAAGGAGATGGCGGAAACGGGAAAGGTCGCCCTGGTCACGGGCGCGGGCAGCGGCATCGGACGGGCGGTCGCCCTGAGCCTGATGGAGGCGGGCTACGCCGTGGTCCTGGCGGGGCGCCGCGAGGACGCGCTGCAGGCGACCGTGGAGGCCGGCACGGCCAAGGGCGGACGGTCGCTGGCGGTGCCGAGCGACATCGGCAAGCCCGACTCGGTGGCGGCCCTCTTCGCGCGCGCCAGGCAGGAGTACGGGCGGCTCGACCTGCTGTTCAACAACGCCGGCATGGGCACGCCCGCGATCCCGCTCGAGGACCTCAGCTACGCGCAGTGGCAGGCCACGGTCGACGTCAACCTGACCGGCGCCTTCCTCTGCACCCAGGAGGCCTTCCGGATCATGAAGGACCAGGATCCGCGCGGCGGCCGGATCATCAACAATGGCTCGATCTCGGCCTATGCGCCGCGGCCCTTCTCGGCGCCCTACACGGCGACCAAGCACGCCATCACCGGTCTTACCAAGGCGACCGCGCTGGACGGGCGGGTCTACGACATCGCCTGCGGCCAGATCGACATCGGCAACGCCGCCACCGACATGACCGCGCGCATGACCGAGGGCGTGCCCCAGGCCGACGGCTCGAAGAAGCCCGAGCCGCGCATGGACGTGCAGCACGTGGCCGACGCCGTGGTCCACATGGCGAGCCTGCCGCTCGAGGCCAACGTGCTGTTCATGACCGTGATGGCGACCAAGATGCCCTTCGTCGGCCGAGGCTAGCCGGGTTCTCAGTATGAGAAATCCAGGCCATCACACGGGATCGTGATCGAGCCGGGGGCACGGCGCCGTTCGCTGGGCGTAGTGCCTGTGAGGGTTTCGGCGCGGGGCCTCTCGGCCGTCGCCCGGCCGCGTCACCAGGAGCCAGCCCGTCATGTCCCTTCCCTCTTACGCCCTCGAGCCCGACGTCGAGCGGTCCTTCTCGCTCGCCGGCCTGCGCTCCTTCCGGCTGGCCGACGGGCGCACCTACGCCGTTGTCGCGCACGATCCGGCGCTGCGCCTGATCCACGACTTCTGGGTCGGCGGCTTCGAGAGCGAAGAGGAGTTCCGCGCCGTGCTGGCCTACGTGCTGGAGCAGATGCGCCGCGGCGGCTATGTCCTCTGGCTGGCCGATCTTCGCCACCTGACCAGCAGCTTCATGGCTTCCCGGCACTGGCTGGTCGAGGAGCTGATGCCTCAAGCCATCGCGGCCGGCCTAGTGCGCGAGGCGGTGGTCCTGCCCCCGCAGCTGGACGCGCCCGAGGGCTTCGACGTCTTCGGCTCGGCCTCAGCGGCCCTGCGCGACCTGGCCGACGGCCGGATCCGCGGGTTCCATGACCTGGGGGCGGCCAAGCGCTGGCTCCTGGAGGGCCGGTTGCCAGGGCATTGATACGTTTCACTCATTCCAGCAAGGAGCGTGCAGCATGAAGATCAAGCGCAAGGGTTCGGCCTCCTGGCAGGGCGGCCTCAAGGACGGCCGCGGCAGCCTCTCGACCGAGAGCGGCGCGCTCGCCGACTACCCCTACGGCTTCGCCGCCCGTTTCGAGGGCAAGAAGGGCAGCAACCCGGAAGAGCTGCTGGGCGCCGCCCATGCCGGCTGCTTCACCATGGCGCTCTCGCTGATCCTGGGCGAGGCCGGCCTGACCGCCGAGCGCATGGACACGACCGCTGAGGTCGTGCTGGAGCAGGTCGAGGGCGGCTTCTCGATCACCGCGGTGCACCTGACCCTCAAGGCCAGGATCCCCGGCACCGACGCCGAGGCCTTCGAGGCGCTCGCCGCCAAGGCCAAGGCCGGCTGCCCAGTGTCCAAGCTCTTCGACACCGAGATCACCCTGGACGCCAGCCTCCTCGACTGACGGCGCGGCGCGGGCCGCGTCGATGGCGGCCATGCCGGCTTGCCTGTTGACTCGACCTCCGCAAGCCGTGCCCGATTGCGCGAGGATCGAGGGGAGGAAGCCATGCACATCCTGATCATCGGTGCCGCCGGCATGATCGGCCGCAAGCTGACGGCCCGGCTGCTCGCCGAGGGCGCGGTCGCCGGCCAGGCGATCTCGCGCCTGACCCTGGCCGACGTCGTCGCCCCCGAATCGCCGGCCGAGGCCGGCTTTCCGGTCCAGGCGGTGACCGCCGACCTGAGCGAGGCCGGAGTGGCCGAGCGGCTCATCGAGGCCCGGCCGGAGCTGATCTATCACCTCGCGGGCGTCGTCTCGGGCGAGGCCGAGGAGAACTTCGAGAAGGGCTACCGGGTCAACCTCGACGGCACGCGCAACCTCTTCGAGGCGATCCGACTCGCCGAGTCGGACGACCGCTACCGGCCGCGTGTCGTCTTCACCTCCTCGATCGCGGTCTTCGGCGCGCCCTTCCCCGAGGCGATCGACGACGAGTTCCTGCAGGCCCCGCTGACCAGCTACGGCACCCAGAAGGCGATGGCGGAGCTGCTGCTCTCCGACTACAGCCGGCGCGGCTTCTTCGACGGCCTCGGCATCCGGCTGCCGACGATCTGCATCCGGCCCGGCCGGCCCAACCTGGCGGCCTCGGGATTCTTCTCGAACATCCTGCGCGAGCCGCTCTCGGGCAAGGAGGCGGTGCTGCCGGTCGAGGAGTCGGTGCGCCACTGGTTCGCCAGCCCGCGCGCCGCCGTCGGCTTCCTGCTGCACGCCGCGGGCCTCGACCTCGAGCGCGTCGGGCCGCGCCGCAATCTCTCGATGCCGGGCCTGTCGGCGACCGTCGGCGAGGAGATCGAGGCGCTGCGCCGGGTCGCCGGCGAGAAGATCGCCGGCCTCGTTCGCCGCGAGCCCGATCCAAAGATCGCCCGCATCGTCGAGGGCTGGCCGCGCAACTTCGACACCCGGCGCGCCCGCGACCTCGGCTTCGAGGCCGAGACCGACTTCGAGGCGATCGTGCGCGCCCATGTGGAGGACGAGCTCGGCGGCCGGATCGGAGCCTAGGAGCCTGTCTGAGTAAGCGTCTTCGTCTCGACGCTGCGTTGTGTTCGTGATTCACTGAGTTTCATGGGCAAGACCTATCGGGCTTGGGAAGTGGACCAGCGGTGGCTTCTGCCGCCATCGGTGCATGAGTTCGTGGCGGCCGATCATCCGGCGCATTTGGTGCGGGAGATCGTGCGCGTCGAGCTGGACCTTTCGGCGGTACTGGCGCCGTACGAGCGTGAGCTGCGGGGCTATCCGCCGTATCTGCACCGCCCACAACCTCGCCAAGCTCCTCGCGAGCCGCACCGCCTGAAGGAGCTGCCATGACCGCCCCCCGAAACCCGATCGCCAAGACCATCCGATCCGTCGCCTCGACCATTAGCAGGACAGGCTAGGAAGATGCCGAAGTTCTCGGCCAACCTCGGCTTCCTCTGGCCCGACCGGCCGCTGCCCGAGCGCGTCGAGGCGGCGGCGCGGGCCGGCTTCCGGGCGATCGAGCTGCACTGGCCCTACGAGGACATGACGGCGGCCGACATGAAGGCCGCCTGCGGGCGCCTCGGCCTGACCCTGCTCGGCCTCAACACCGCGGTCGGCGACGCCACCAGGGGCGACTTTGGGCTCGGCGCGGTGCCGGGGCGCGAGGCCGAGTTCCGGGCCGCGGTCGAGCAGGCGGTCGCCTACTGCCGCGGCTCCGGCGCCACGGCGATCCACTGCATGGCCGGTGCGGTGCCCGAGGCCGAGCGCGCCCGGGGCCGCGAGACCTTGCTGCGCAACCTCGAGGTCGCCGCCGGCCTGGCCGGCGACCTGACCTTGCTGCTCGAGCCGATCAACCGGCGCGACAAGCCCGGCTACTTCTACTCGAGGGCCGGCGAGGCGGCCGAGATCATCGCCGAGCTCGGCCTGCCAAACGTGAAGCTGATGTTCGACGTCTATCATGTCGGCGTCGGCGAGGGCGACGTCCTGACCCGCCTGGAGCGCCACCTGCCGATCGTCGGCCACGTCCAGATCGCCGCCGTGCCGTCGCGCGCCGAGCCGGACGAGGGCGAAATCGCCTACGGCGCCGTCTTCGAAGCGCTCGACAGGCTCGGCTACGCCGGCTGGGTCGGCTGCGAGTACCGGCCCCGCGGCGACACCGACGCCGGGCTCGCCTGGACGGAACGCCTCGGGGTCGCGCTTTAGCGGCTGGCTGGCCAGCGCGCGGCCGAGGGATTAAGCTCCCGCGACCTATTTCCGCAGACTTTCCCGCGCGAGGACCAGATGGCGACCAGAAAGACCAGCAAGACCGAAGCCGCCGACGCCGCCGCGGCCCGGGAGCGGCCGGACGGCAGCGTCACGGTGCTCGACCCGATCACCGAGAAGCCGGACGCGCTGGCCGCTTCCGGCACCGTCAAGAGCCACGTCATCGCCGCCATGGCCATCGGCACGCTGCCGCTGCCGCTGTTCGACGGCGCCGCGCTCTTCGCCCTGCAGCTGCGCATGATCCGCCGGATCTGCGAGCGCTACGGCCACAGCTTCTCCGAGAAGGCTGTGCGCGCGACGGTCCTCGCGCTGGCCGGCGGTTCGGGCTCGGTCGGCCTCGGCCTGGGCGCGGCCAGCCTGCTGAAGCTGGTGCCGGGCGTCGGCTGGGCCCTCGGCGGTCTCGGCATGCCGGCCGTCGCCGGCGCCGCGACCTACGCCCTGGGACAGACCTACATCCGGCACTTCGAGGACGGCGGCACGATCCTCGACCTCGACGCGCGGAAGCTGCGCGCCTTCTACAACGAGCAGTTCCGCAAGGGCCGGACGGTCGCCGCCGAGGCCGCGCCGGCGTGAGCGAGACCCTGACTGGAAGCCAGCAGGAGGTGTTCGAGCTCGTGAAGTCCAAGGTCGTCGAGGTGCTCGTCGACCTCGATCCGGGCGAGGTGACGCCGGAGCGCAGCCTGGTCGAGCTCGGCGCCAACTCGCTCGACCGGGTCGAGGTCGCGCTGCTCTCGATGGAGGCTCTGGAGCTGCGCATCCCGCCGTCCGAGCTGGCCGGCCTGGCCAACCTCGGCGAGCTGGCCCGGATACTGAACCGCCACCGGGACGCCCGCTGAGGCGGGACGCGCCGGACCCGCCGATGCAGGGCGCGCGCGTCGTCGTGACCGGCCTCGGCACGGTCAACGCGCTGGCCCACGAAGCGGCCGGCTTCGCCGCGGCCCTGCGCGCCGGCGCCTGCGGCCTGCGGACAGTCGAGGCGCGCGAAGGCGAGCCCGGCGGACGGCGGGTCATGGCGCCGATCCGCGAGTTTTCCTGGCAGGACGACCTGCAGCGTCACCGCGAGCGCCTGCCCGAGCCGGTGGCGCGCGCACGCAGGGTTCTGCGCAACGCCGGCGAGTCGGTGCGGCTCAGCGTCGCCGCCGCCTTTCAGGCGATCGGCTCGGCCGGCCTGCTGCCGGCCGCGGCCGGCAGCGAGCGCGTCGGCATCCTCGTCGCCGGCAGCAATCTCCAGCAGCGCGACACCTGGGAGAACACGCGCCGCCAGGCCGCCGGACGGGCGATCAATCCGCGCTACGGCCTCGCCTTCCTCGACAGCGGCCAGGTCGGCTGCCTGGGCGAGATCTTCGCGCTGCGCGGCCTCGGCTACAGCGTCGGCGGCGCCTCGGCGAGCGGTAGCCTGGCGATCTTCCAGGCCTGGCACTGGCTGCGCTCGGGCCTGCTCGACGCCTGCCTGGTGGTCGGCGCCAACAGCGACCTTTCGCCGCTCGAGCTCGAGGCCTTCGAGCTGCTCGGCGCGCTCGGCGGCGCCGGCTGGGAGGACCGGCCGGAGCAGGCCTGCCGTCCCTTCGACCGGCGCCACGGCGGCTTCCTCTGGGGCCAGGGCAGCGGCGCCCTGCTGCTCGAACGCCAGGAGGCGGCGGCGGCGCGCGGCGCCCCGCTGCTCGGCGAGATCCTGGGCGCGGCCGTCGCGATGGACGGCAACCACCTGCCGGACAGCAGCGCCGAGGGCGAGCTGCGCGCCATGCGCGGCGCGCTCGCGGCAGCCGGCCTGGGGCCCGAGGCGGTCGACTACGTCAACGCCCATGCGACCTCGACTCCGCTCGGGGACGAGACCGAATGCGCCGCCCTCAGGAGCCTCTTCGGCGCGCGCGCCGGCGCGGTGCGGGTCAATGCCACCAAGGGCCTGACCGGCCACTGCCTGAGCGCGGCCGGCGTCGTCGAGACCGTCGCCTGCCTGCTCCAGCTCGAGGGCGGCTTCCTGCATCCGAACCGCAACCTGGTCGAGCCGATCGATCCCCTCCTGGGCTTCGTCGGCGCCCGGGCCGAGCCGGCTTCGCCGCGCGTGATGCTGAAGAACGGCTTCGGCTTCGGCGGCTTCAACAGCAGCCTCCTGCTCGCGCCCGCAGCAGCCTGACCGCCATCGGCGGCTTTCGGCCTCAGCCGGTGAGATCGTGCGAAAGAACCTCGCGGGCGCCGGCCCTTCGCATCGCCTGCCGGGCGGCAGCCAGCGAGTCCTCGAGGTCGATGGCCCGGCAGGCGTCCTCGACGACCACCGCCTCGAAACCCTCGCGCCGCGCGTCCTCGACCGACCAGCGCACGCAGAAGTCGGTCGCGAGGCCGGCGAAGAAGAGCCGCCGGAAGCCGCGCTCGCGCAGGTAGCCGGCGAGACCGGTCGGCGTCCGGTCGTTCTCGTAGAAGGCGGAGTAGGAGTCGATGCCGGGGTGGAAGCCCTTGCGCAGGATCAGCTCGGCGCGGCTGCTGTCGAAGTCGCGGTGAAGGCGGCGCCGGGCGTGCCCTGGACGCAGTGGTCGGGCCACAGGGTTTGGGCGCCGTAGGGCGCCTCGATCGTCTCGAAGGGTGCGCGTCCCGGCTGCGTCGAGGCGAAGGAGAAATGGCCGGGCGGATGCCAGTCCTGGGTCGCGACGACGTGCGCGAAGCGATCCAGGAGTCAGTTGACCGGCGCCAGCACGGCGCCGCCGTCCGGCACCGCCAGGGCGCCGCCAGGCAGGAAGTCGTTCTGTAGGTCGACCACCACCAGGCAGTCGGTCGGGGCTGGCACCGGCGGCGTCATGGCCTTCGCCTCGCCTGCTGCTCGAGTCCGCGCCCATCGAAGCAAAGGGAGCCCCCGCGTCAAGGGCGTTTTCGGCGCCGAGGGCGCGGCCGGCGGCGCCGACAGCGGTCTGCCTTGACCGTCACTTTGTTCCAAACTAGAGTAGTAGCTGTTCCGTATAATGGAACAACGTCCGAGTCCGAATCAATACGGACGGGACGGGGAGGAGAGGGTGCCGCCGGCCGGGCCGGGGCACGCGGGCGTTTGCCCCCGGCGCTCCTCACCCCTCCCGATTCCGTTGGCGTTCGGCTCGTTTGAATGGCGGGGAGAGAGCGATCGTGCCTTCGGGTGACGTGCCAGCGGTATCCAACCTAGACGTCGAGCGTTTCCGCGAGCGGTTCCGGCAGATGTGCCGGATCCGGGAGTTCGAGAAGCAGGCGATCGCCGCGGCCGAGCAGAATCTCGTGCTCGGCGCGATCCATCCCTCGATCGGGCAGGAGGCCGTCGCCGCCGGCGTCTGCGGCAACCTGCGCCGCAGCGACATCATCCTCTCGACCCACCGCGGCCACGGCCACACCATGGCCAAGGGCGCCGAGCCCCTGCCGATGATGCGCGAGCTGTTCGGCCGTGACGGCGGCTACTGCCAGGGCAAGGGCGGCTCGATGCACATCGCCGACTTCGCCGTCGGCATGCTGGGCGCCAACGGCGTCGTCGCCGCCAACATCAACATCGCCGCCGGCGCCGCCCACGCCATCAAGCTGAAGCGCGAGGATGGCGTCGTCGTCTGCTTCTTCGGCGACGGCGCGATCAACCGGGGCCCCTTCCTCGAGGGCCTCAACTGGGCCGGCGTCTTCGGCCTGCCGATCCTCTTCGTCTGCGAGGACAACGGCTTCGCGGCGACGACGCGGACCGCGGCCATGACCTCTGGCGCCGGGCCGGCGGCCCGTGCCGAGGCGCTCGGCATCCCGGCGCGCGAGATCGACGGCAACGACATCCTGGCGGTCGAGGAGGCTGCGCGCGAGCTGATCGAGACCGCGCGCGGCGGCAAGCCCCGCTTCCTGGTCGCCCGCACCTACCGCCTGACCGGCCACACCAGCGCCGACGCGGCGCCCTACCGCCCGGCCGCCGAGGTCGAGGAGCGCTGGCTCAACGATCCCATCGAGAGCTGTCGCCGCCTGCTCGAGGCGGCCGGCGTGCCGGCCGCCGAGCTGACCGCGGTCTACGAGGCCGCGGCGCACGAGATGCGGGAGGCCTGCGAGCAGGCTGCGGCGACCGGCTGGCCGGACGAGGCGCTCGCCTACGCCGACGTCCAGGACGTCGGCGATCCGCGCAAGGGGGCTTTCTGATGGCGCGCCTGACCTACCTGGAGGCCGGCAAGCTGGCGCTCGCCGAGGAGATGCGTCGCGACCCCCTGGTCTGGGCGGTCGGCGAGGACCTGGGCCGCGGCGGCGTGTTCGGCCAGTACAAGGGCTTGGCCGAGGAGTTCGGCAGCGACCGCATCTCCGATGCGCCGATCTCGGAGTCCTGCATCATGGGCGCCGCCGTCGGGGCGGCCATGATGGGCACCCGGCCGGTCGTCGAGATGCGCTTCTCCGACTTCGCGCTCTGCGCCGTCGACGAGCTGGTCAACCAGGCCGCCAAGGCGCGCTACATGTTCGGCGGCCAGACCCGGGTGCCGCTGGTCGTGCGCGAGCCGATCGGCATCTGGCGCTCCTCCGCCGCCCAGCATTCGCAGTCGCTGGAGGCCTGGTACGCCCATATCCCCGGCCTGGTCGTGGTGACGCCGGCGACGCCGGCCGATAACCGGGCGCTGCTCAAGGCCGCGATCCGCTGCGACGACCCGGTCGTCTACATGGAGCACAAGGGCCTCTGGCCGCTCGAGGGCGAGGTGCCCGAGGCCGAGGAGGTCGCCGAGATTGGCAAGGCGCGGACCGTGCGCGAGGGCCGGGACGTCACCATCGTCGCCTGGTCGGCCGCCGTCCACACCGCCGAGGCCGCCGCGCGCAGCCTGGCGGGGCAGGGCGTCGAGGCCGAGGTCATCGACCTCCGCACGCTCTGGCCCTGGGACCGCGAGGCGGTGCTGGCCAGCGTCGAGCGGACCGGTCGGCTGCTGGTCGTCCAGGAGGCCGTTTCGGTCGCCGGCTTCGGCGCCGAGGTCGCGGCCACGGTCGCCGAGGCGCTGCACGGCGCGCTGAAGGCGCCGGTCCGGCGGCTCGGCGCGCCGCGCATTCCGATCAGCTACGCCCCGCCGCTCGAGGACCGCGTGCGGGTCACCGAAGAGGCCGTCGCCGCCGCCGCCCGCGGTCTGACCGCGGCGGCGGCCTAGGGAGCGGCGATGAAGGAGCTGCTCCGCCGCCGGCGCCGGCCTCTTGATCGGTTCATGGTGAGCCTGTCGAACCATGCAAGCGTGCGGGCAAGGTCGGCGGCCGCCGGCACAGAGGGCCCCGCGTCTCCGCCGGCGCTTCCACGCTTCGTGGTTCGACAGGCTCACCATGAAGCGACGGCTAAATTCGCGCCGGCTGCCGACCGGCGAAACAGGAAAACAACAAGAGGGAGGAAGCCATGAAGTTGCTGAAGATCGCTTTCGTCGCCGGCCTGGCCGTGGCGAGCGCGCTGCCGCTCGTCGGGGCCGCCACCGCCGCCGACTACAAGGACGAGTACAAGATCTCGACCGTCGTCCCGGCTCCCTTCCCCTGGGGCCTGGCCGCCGAACGCTGGGCCGAACTGGTCGGCGAGCGCACCGACGGCCGCATCAAGATGAAGGTCTACCCGGGCGCCCAGCTGGTGTCGGGCGACCAGACCAAGGAATTCACCGCGATGCGCCGCGGCATCATCGACATGGCGGTCGGCTCGACGATCAACTGGTCGCCCCAGGTCAACGAGCTCAACCTCTTCGCGCTGCCCTTCCTGATGCCCGACTACGAGGCGATCGACGCCCTGACCCAGGGGCCGGTCGGCGAGCAGCTGTTCGAGATCCTGAAGGACAAGGGCGTGCAGCCGCTGGCCTGGGCCGAGAACGGCTTCCGCGAGGTGTCGAACTCAAAGCACCCGATCCGCACGCCGGCCGACCTCGACGGCCTGAAAATTCGCGTCGTCGGCTCGCCGCTGTTCAACGACACCTTCTCCGCGCTCGGCGCCAACCCGACACAGATGAGCTGGGCCGACGCCAAGCCGGCGCTGACCACCGGCGCCGTCGACGGGCAGGAGAACCCGCTGAGCGTGTTCTCCATCGCCAAGGTCTACGAGGTCGGCCAGACCAACCTCACTCTCTGGCACTACGTCGCGGACCCGCTGATCCTGGCGGTCAACCAGGACGTGTGGGACTCCTTCGCGCCCGAGGACCAGGAGATCGTCCGCGAGGCCGCGGTCGAGGCCGGCGCCTACGGCGTCGAGATCGCCCGCAAGGGCCTGACCGGCGGCGACGACTCCGCCGTCGAGGAGGTGCGCGCGGTCGGCGTCGAGGTCGTCGAGCTGACCACCGAGCAGCGCCAGGCCTTCGTCGACGCGACCCGCGGCGTTTACGCCGAGTGGGCCGAGAAGATCGGCGCGGACCTGGTCAAGTCGGCCGAAGAGTCCATCGCCAACCGCTGAGCCGAGGAGGGGGCGGCGCCGGAGGCCGCCCCCTCTCCCGGTCCGCAAGGCCGCCCGAACGGAACAGGGACCATGTCCGCATCGCACGATCCCGAGATCGGCGCGCCGCGCGAGACTCCGGAGCACATCCGGGTGCCGATCGGCCTCGAACGGTCGCTCGGCGCCGCCGCCATGGGGCTGATCTGCCTGATCAGCTTCAGCAACGTCCTCGTGCGCTACGCCACCGACTTTTCCTTCGCCTTCACCGAGGAGTTCTCGGTCTTCCTGCTGGTCTTCATGACCTTCGTCGGCGTTTCGCTGGCTTTCGCGACCGACGAGAACATCCGCATCGTCTTCTTCCGCGACCGTTTCGGCCCGCGCGGCCGATTGCTCTGCGACGTGGTGGCGGCGCTCGCGAGCTTTCTCATGTTTTCGCTCGTCCTCTGGTACGGCGGCCTGCTGACCTGGGACGAGTACCGCTTCGAGGAGACGTCGCCGGGCCTCGGCTACCCGAACTGGCTCTACACGATCTGGCTGCCGCTGCTGGCGGCGGCGATCCTGCTGCGCATCCTGGGCCGCTTCATCGGGCGGCTCCGGCAGGGCGAGGGCGGGGCCTGATGGCGACGCTGCTGCTGCTCGGCGTCTTCGTCGCGCTGCTGCTGGTCGGTACGCCGATCGCGGTTTCGCTCGGACTCGCCGGCGCCGCTGCCGTCGCGGTCGGCCTCGATCTCAACTCCGTGGCGATGATCGGCACCAACACCTATGCCTCGATCGCCAAGTACCCGCTGATCGCGATCCCGCTGTTCGTGCTGACCGGGATGGTCTTCGAGCGCTCCGGCGTCGCGCAGCGTCTCGTCACCTTCGCCCAGTCCATCGTCGGCCCGCGGCGCGGCGGCCTGGCGGTGGTCGCGACGCTGGTCTGCCTGCTGATGGGCGGCATGTCCGGCTCCGGCCCGGCCGACGCCGCCGCGGTCGCGACGATCATGATCCCCTCGATGCTGAAGGCCGGCTATCCGCGCGCCTTCTCGGCCAGCGTGATCGCGGCCTCGGCCTCGACGGCGATCCTGATTCCGCCCTCGATCGCGCTCATCGTCTACTCGATCCTGGTTCCCGGCACGGACCTGCGGGCGCTCTTCGCCGCCGGCATCTTCCCGGGCCTGCTGGCCGGCGTGGCGATCATCCTGCCGACCCTGCTGCTCAGCCGGCGCCACAACTTCGGCGCCGCCGAGGAGCAGGTGCGCCCGCCCTTCTGGCCCAGCCTGCGCGACGCCATTCCGGGCCTGCTGGCGCCGGTGATCATCCTGGGAGGCCTGCGCTCCGGACTGTTCACCCCGACCGAGGCCGCCGTCGTGGCCGTCGCCTACGGCTTCCTGGTCGGGATCGTGATCTACCGCAACATGGGCTTCGCAGACATCTGGAAGGTCCTGGCCGACGGCGCCGAGACCTCCGCGGTGATCATGGTGATCATCTCGCTCTCAGGTCTCTTCGCCTGGGCGGGCTCGACCCTCGGCGCCTTCGACGCGGCGGCGCAGGCGATCCTGTCGGTCAGCGCCGACGGCCTTGTCGTGCTGATCCTGGTGATGATCGTCCTGCTGTTCGCCGGCATGGTGCTGGACGGCGTCTCGATCTTCCTGATCACCCTGCCGCTGCTGGTGCCGATCGCCCTGGCATTCGAATGGAACCTGACCTGGTTCGGCGTGCTCATGGCGATGAACGTCGCGATCGGCCAGTTCACCCCGCCGGTCGCGGTCAACCTGATGGTCACGGCGCGGATCGCGCGCGTGCCGATCGAGACGACGGTGCCCTGGGTGCTCTGGCTGATGCTGGCCATGAGCACGGCGCTGCTGCTGATCATCATCTTCCCCGGAATCGCCCTGTGGCTGCCCGAGCAGCTCGGCTACCGCATCTGACGCGAGGCTCGACCCACGACATGCCAGGAGAGAACCAGTGACCTCGAACGAAATGACCGGCGGCGAAGCCGTCGCCCGCATGCTCAAGGCCTACGAGGTCGGGCCGATGTTCGGCATGGGCGGCTTCCAGCTGCTGCCCTTCTACGACGCGGCGCGCCGCCTCGGGCTCGACCACAACCTGATCAACGACGAGCGCTGCGCGGTCTTCATCGCCGATGCCTACGCCAAGGTCAGCGGCCGCGTCGGCGTCTGCGACGCGACGCTCGGGCCGGGCGCGACCAACCTGGTGACCGGCCTGGTCGAGGCGCTGAACGCCGGCTCGCCGCTCGTCGTCTTCGTCGGCGACACCCACCGGGCGCACTCCTGGAAGAACATGACCCAGGAGACGCGGCAGGCCGAGATCCTGCGGCCGGCCTGCAAGGAGCTGATCCGCATCGAGATGATCGAGCGCATCCCCGAGCTGGTGCGCCGCGCCTTCCAGGTCGCGACCTCCGGCCGGCCCGGTCCCGTCGTCGTCGACATTCCCGAGGACATCTGCCACGCCACCCATCCCTTCGAGGTCGCCGAGTTCGAGGTCGACCCGGCCCAGGCCGCCGCACCTTCGCTGCGCTGCCGGCCGGCCGCCGAGGATCTGGCGAAGGCGGCCGAGCTGCTGGCGGCGGCCGAGCGGCCGCTGATGCTCTGCGGCGGCGGCGTGCACATCAGCGGTGCCACGGGCGCGGTCGAGGCGCTCGCCGAGGCGATCAACCTGCCGGTCGCCCACACCATGACCGGCAAGGGCGCCGTCGCCTGCTCGAGCCCGCTCAGCGCCGGCCTGTTCGGGCGCTACGACCGCATCGCCAACAAGCTGATCGAGGAGTCCGACTGCCTGCTCGTCGTCGGCTGCAAGCTCGGCGAGATCGCGACCAAGCGCTACTCCGTGCCGGCCGCCGGCAAGAGGGTGATCCACCTGGACAACGTCGCCGAGGAGTTCGGCCGCACCTTCCAGCCGACCCTGCGGCTGTGGGGCGACGCGCGCGAGGGCCTGGCCGACCTGACGGCGGCGCTGGCCGGGCGCGCCGAGACGATCCGCGCGCGCCAGCAGGGCCACGCCGAGGAGGTCGCGCGCCGCATGGCCGAATGGCGCCGCTCCGTCGACGCCCGCCTGACTTCGGGCGAGCGGCCGATCAACATGGCGCGCCTGCTCGCCGAGCTGAACAAGGCGATGCCGGAGGACGGCATCCTGGTCGCCGACGGCGGCTTCGCGGCGCACTGGGGCGGCCTGCTCTACGATACCAAGCGGGCCGGCCGCGGCTTCGTCCCGGACCGCGGCTTCGCCTCGATCGGCTACGGCCTGCCGGGCGCCATGGGCTGCGCCCTGGCGGCGCCGGGGCGGCCGGTCGTCGGCCTGACCGGCGACGGCGGCTTCAACATGGTGATGGGCGAGCTGGAGACGGCGCGGCGCCTGAAGCTGCCGCTGACCGTGATCGTCGTGAACAATGCCGCCTCCGGCTACGTCAAGGCGCTGCAGCACCTGATGTACGGCGCCGGCAGCTACCAGTCTTCGGACCTCGTCGAGGTCGACTACTCGCGCGTCGCCGAATCGCTCGGCTGCCGCGGCATCCGGGTGGAGGATCCCGACAAGCTCGCCGAGGCGCTCGCCGCGGGCCTCTCCGGCAGCGAGGGGCCGACCCTGATCGACGTCGTCGTCACCCGCGACCCGGCGCAGATGCTGCCCGGCGTCGACAACCGCACCGTCACGGTCAAGAAGGGCGACCGCGTCGCCTGACCGCCATACCTCAAGACCCGGACCGCAACCGGGCTCACCCACACAGGAGGAACATGATGAACCGCAGAAACCTGCTGATCGGCGCCCTGGCTTTGCCCCTGGCGTTCGGGACGGCGACCGGCGCCGCCCGCGCCGAGATTCCAGAAATGACCCTCCAGGTCGCCGCCATCTACGAGCCGGGCAACCTCTGGCACCAGGCGACCGAGCGCTACCTCGAGGGAGTCACCGAGCGAACCGGGGGCAAGATCACTTTCAACCTCGCCCACAGCGGCATGACCGGCACCTGGCAGGAGGCGATCGAGGCGCTCCAGCTCGGCACCAACGACATCGTCATCGAATCGATCGGCACCCTCGACCGCTACGACCCGCTGCCGGGCATCGAGGCCTTCCCCTACCTGATTCGCGATCTCGATCACTTCGAGAAGGTCTACTACGGCCCGATGGGCGCGGAGCTGTTCGATGCCATCGAAGAGAAGACCGGCTTCAAGATCGTCGGCGCGGGGTACCGCGGGGCACGGAAACTCTCGGCTAGCCGCGCCGTCGAGTCCCTCGAGGACCTGCAGGGCCTGAAGCTGCGGGTGCCGCCGCTCAAGATGTACCGCCGCACTTGGGAGCTGCTCGGCGCCAGCCCGGTGCCGATGCCCTTCCTGGAGGTCTTCACCTCGCTGCAGCAGGGCGTCATCGACGGTCAGGAGAACCCGCTGGAGCTCATCGAGAGCAAGAAGCTGGACGAGGTGCAGAGCCACGTCATGGCGACCGACCACGTTATCGGCGCGATGACCTTCATCTTCGACTCGAACCGCTTCCGCTCGTTCGATCCCGAGCTGCAGCAGATCCTCCAGGAGGAGGGTGACAAGGCGATGCAGTGGGCGACCGAGGAGATGGTCAAGCAGGAGGACTCCTATCGCGATGCCCTGAAGGAGCGCGGGGTGACCTTCGTCCAGCTCGACCTCGAGCCCCTCCGCGCCAAGGTGGCTCCGATCAAGGAGGAGTTCCCCGAGCTTAGGGACTGGGTCGAGCGCATCGACGCGGTCGAGTAGCAGCGCCTGCAGCGAGGGGGGGGGGCCGGGGGCGCGGGGGCCCCGCCTGGAGACTGGATATGATCTTCTCGCGTGTCGCCGATGCGATCGAGCGCCTGCTGGACGCGATCCTGCTCCTCGCGATCTCCGTCATGGTGGTCGCGATCTGCTGGCAGGTCTTCGGCCGCTACGTGCTCAACCACTCCCCGGTCTGGACCGAGGAGGTCGCGCGCTTCCTGATGGCCTGGATCGCGCTGCTCGGAAGTGCCGCCGTCCTGCGCCGGCGCGGCCACATCGCGGTGACCTTCGTCGTGGATCTGCTGCCGCGGCCGGTCGCGCTGGCGGTCGGCCTGATCCGCGACCTGCTGATCCTGGTCATGGCCTGCGCCCTCGGCTGGTACGGCTACGGTTTCGCGGTGATCGGCGGGCGGCGGGACTCGGCCGCGCTCGAGATCCCCATGTTCTATCCCTATCTCGCGATCCCGGTCGGCGCGACGTTCATCGCGGTGCTGCTCGTCCTGGCCCGTGCCGGCCGCGAGGAGCTGAAGCCGGGAGCCGCGCCATGACGCTGGTTCTCGCGGTGTCGATCGTCGGGCTGATGCTGATCGGCATGCCGCTCGGCTTCGCCATCATCATCGCCTGCCTGACGGTGATCTGGATCGACGGCGGCATCAATCCGGCGATCGCCGCCCAGCGCCTCTACTCCGGGTTCGACTCCTTCACGCTGCTGGCGATTCCCTTCTTCCTGCTGGCCGGCGCGCTGATGTCCGAGAGCGGCATGACCCGCCGCCTGGTCGCCTTCGCCAACGCCATCGTCGGCCGCTTCACCGGCGGCCTGGCGATGAGCAATGTCGTCGCCTCGGTCTTCTTCTCCGGCATCTCCGGCTCGGCGGTCGCCGACACCTCGGTGATGGGGCGCATCTTCATCCCGGAGATGGAGCGCGAGGGCTACGGGCGCAGCTTCTCGGTCGCCGTGACCGCCGCCTCCTCCGTCGTCGCGCCGATCATTCCGCCCTCGATCGGCTTCATCGTCTACGGCGTGCTGACCGACCAGTCGATCATTCGCCTGTTCGTCGCGGGGCTGATCCCCGGCGCCCTCTTCTCGCTGCTGGCCCTGTTCATCGTCTTCGCGGTGTCGCGTCGCCGGGGCTATGCGACATCGCGGCCGAGCCCCCCCGGCGAGATTCTCCGCACCGGCCTCGCCGCGGGGCCGGCCCTCGTCATGCCGGTCCTGATTCTCGCCGGCATCTTCTCCGGCGTCTTCACCGTCACGGAATGCTCGGCCATCGCCGTCGCCTACGCCGTCGTCGTCGGCGGGCTGGTCTACCGCGAACTGACCTTCGCGCGGCTCCTCAGCGCGCTGCGCGAGGCCGTCTACACGACGGCCGTCATCATGATCATCGTCGGCGCCGCCAAGCTCTTCGCCTGGCAGCTCGCCTACACGCAGATCCCGCAGGCGGCGATCGAATGGATCACCGGGGTGGCCCACGACCCGCTGGTCTTCCTGCTGATGGTCAACGTGCTGCTGCTGCTGGTCGGCACCTTCATGGAATCCAATGCGGCCATGGTCATGCTGGTGCCGATCCTGCATCCGGCCGGCATGGCGCTGGGCGTCGACCCGGTGCAGCTCGGCGTCATCGTCGTGGTCAACCTCTGCCTGGGGCTGATCACGCCGCCGATCGGCCTCTGCCTCAACGTCGCCTGCAAGATCGCCGGGCTGCCGCTCGAACGCAGCCTGAAGGACATCGCGCCCTTCGTCGTCCTCGGCCTGTTGCTGCTGGCGGCGCTCTCTCTGCTGCCGGCTGTCTCGCTGTGGCTGCCGCAACTGCTCATGAACTGAATCGGGGAACCGGAATGACGGATCGTCTGAAGAACAAGGTTGCGCTGGTGCTCGGCGCCGGCTCGGTCGGCGAGGGCTGGGGCAACGGCAAGGCCGCGGCCGTCGCCTACGCCCGCGAGGGCGCGGCGGTGGCCTGCGTCGACATCGCCCTGCCGGCCGCCGAGGCGACCCGCGCGATCATCGAGGGCGAGGGCAACCGGGCCATTGCCTGCGCCGCCGACGTCACCAGGCTGGCCGAGATCGAAGCCGCCGTCGCCAGCACCCTGGAGGCCTACGGCCGTATCGACATCCTGCACAACAACGTCGGCATCAACGCCGCGGGCGGGCCGGTCGAGGCCAGCGAGGAGAGCTGGGACCGGGTCATGGCGGTCAACGCCAAGAGCGTCTTCCTCGCCTGCAAGGCGGTGCTGCCGATCATGGAGCGCCAGGGCGCGGGCGCGATCGTCAATATCTCCTCGCTCGCCGCGATCCGCTGGACCGGCTACCCCTACAGCTCCTACTACGCCTCCAAGGCGGCGGTGAACAACTTCACCCGCGCGCTGGCGGTCCAGTACGCGGCCCGGGGCATCCGCGCCAACACGATCATGCCCGGCACCATGGACACGCCGCACATCTACCAGCAGATCAGCGGCTACTACGACAGCGTCGAGGCCATGGTCGCGGCGCGCAACGAGATCCCGCCGATGAAGCGCATGGGCGACGCCTGGGACATCGCCAACGCCTCGGTGTTCCTGGCCTCGGACGAGGCGCGCTACATCACCGGCGTCGAGCTCTGCGTCGACGGCGGCCTGCACTGCACCGTCGTGCCGACCTAGACGGCCCGCCTCCCGTGGACACGCTCGTCGCCGACACCATCACCAAGCTGCCGCCGGGGGCGGCCGGCGCCGTCGTCGTCTCCGGCTCCCACGGCGGCCGCTATCCAGGCTACCTCGCGGCCCGGGCGGGGCTGCGCGCGGTGATCCTCTGCGACGCCGGCATCGGGCTCGAGGAGGCGGGGGTCGGGGCGCTGCCCTACCTGGAGGCGCTGGGCATCGCCGCCGCCGCGGTCTCGCACCTCTCCTGCCGCATCGGCGACACGGCCGACATGCTGGCGCGCGGCCGCATCAGCCGCGCCAACACGGTCGCCGCGGCGGCCGGCGTGACCGCGGGCATGGCGACCGCCGCGGCGGTGCGGCGCCTGCAGGCGGCGCCCCTGATCGAGGCCGAGCCGCCGGCGCTCGGCGAATCCCGCTCGGAGGTGACGGGCGCCGGCGCGCGCCGCATCCTGCTGCTCGATTCGGCGGCGCTGGTGCGCCCCGAGGACGCCGGCTGCATCGTCGTCACCGGCTCGCACGGCGGCCTGGTCGGCGGCGACCCGGCGATGGCGCTGCGCACCGAGGGCTTCGCCGCCGTCTACAACGACGCCGGGATCGGCATCGAGCAGGCGGGCATCCAGCGGCTGCCGGCGCTCGAGCGCCGCGGCATCGCCGCCTTCACAGTGGCGGCGGCGACGGCGCGCATCGGCGAGGCCCGCTCGAGCTACGAGCAGGGGGTGATCTCGGCGGCCAACGAGACGGCGCGCCGGCTCGGCGCGGCGGTCGGACTGCCGGCCCGGCAGCTGCTCCAGTCCTGGAGCGGACTGGCCGCAGCGTCGTAGGCGGCTTGGGAAAAGGGGGAGGGCGACGTGGAGGGCGACGTCACGGTCAAGTCGGTGCGCCGCGCCGCGCAGCTGATCAAGCTGCTCGGCCAGCGCGCCACCTCCGGCTGGCGGCTGTCCGACCTCGCCGTCGCCGCCGAGCTCGGCAAGGCGACGACGCACCGGCTGCTGGCGGCGCTGACCGACAGCGGCTTCGCCTACCAGGACCCCGAGTCCCGGCGCTACTTCCTGGGCTACGAGATCGTCCGCCTGGGCTCGCTGGCGACCCGCTTCGACGTTGCCGAGCTGGCCCGCCCGGCGCTGCTGCGGCTCGCCCGCGAGACCGGCGACACGGTGTTCCTGTCGGTGCGCGAGGGGCTGGACGCGCTCTGCCTGGAGCGCCAGGTCGGGGACTTCCCGATCAAGACCCTGACGCTGACCGTCGGCGACCGGCGGCCGCTCGGCGTCGGCGCCGGCAGCCTGGCGCTGCTCGCCTTCCTGCCCGAGCGCGAGGTCGCCGAGATCATCGCCAGCAACGCGCCGCGCCTGGAGCGCTACCCGGGCTTCGCGCCGGACGAGCTGCACCGCCTGACCGCCGAGGCGCGGGCCCAGGGCTACGCCTTCAACGACGGCCGGATCGTCAGCGCCATGTGCGCGGTGGGCGTGCCGGTCCTCGACCGGCGTGGCCGCGTCGTCGCCGCGATCTCGGTTGCGGCGATCCGCGAGCGCATGGCGCCGGAGCGCATCGCCTGGATCGCCGAGGCGCTGAGCAACGAGGCCGCGCTGCTGCGCGATCGGCTGGCCGAGCCGAGCGCCCCGGTTCCGGCCTGATTCCTCGTAGGGGCCCAGGCGCCCGTTTCCTCAGCGCCAGGCGGCGACGACGGCTTCGGTGGTGGCGCAGTCGACCTGGCTGCCGAGGCGCGAGTCCAGCAGGTGCAGCACGGCCTCGTGGACGTCGGTCCTGGCGCTGGCAACGGCGTCGCCCGCCAGCACGGCCCGGTAGCCGCGATCCACGGCCTGCAGCAGGGTCGCGAGCACGCACATGTCGGTCTCGACGCCGCTGAACAGCAGGCAGGACGGGTCCTCGGCCTCGAGCAGCGCGACGAAGGCGGGCGCCGAGAAGCCGGAATAGGCCGGCTTGTCGATGACCCGTCCCTGCGCCGCCAGGGCCTGCAGCTCGGGCAGCAGCTCGACGTAGGGCGCGCCGCCGCCCTCCAGGCAGACGCCCGGCCAGCGCTCGTAGTACCGCCGCCAGCGCCCCTCGGCCTCCTCGGGCACGCGCGGCGGCAGGAAGCGCGTGTAGAGCGTCCGCTCCGGGCGATGGCGGATCAGCTTCAGGACGTTGGGCAGGACCAGCCGCGGCGACTCGCCGCCCCAGTCGGGGTGGCGGTCGAAGAGCTGCTGCATGTCGACGACGACGTGCAGCGTGTCGGGCGGCAGCGGCTCGTCGAGGCGGGTCGGCAATCCCAAGGCGGTTCATCCGGCACAGGAGGGAGCGGCGGCACGGCCGCGGGGTGCTGGCGGTAACGCTGCGGCGCGACGGGAGTTTCCGCCTCGTCAGGGGCGGAGGTTGCCGCGGGGATCCCGTCGCCGGCGCGACAGCGGACGCCTCTGGCGGAGCGGCGCGCCGCCCCCGGGCGTGCGAAAGGCTGCTGGAGGAGGGCCGTTCGCGGCCGAGGAAGCGCAAGGGGCAGGAATCCATGACGGAAAGCTACGACGCCATCGTCGTCGGCGCCGGGGTGATCGGCGCGGCGGTCGGCCTGGAGCTGGCGCGCAAGGGCTGGCGCACGCTCAATCTCGATCGCCTGCCGACGGCAGGCTACGGCTCGACCAGCGGCTCCTGCGCGATCATCCGCACCCACTATTCGACGGTCGCGGGCGCGGCCCTGGCCTACGAGGGCTATTTCTACTGGAAGGACTGGGCCGGGCACCTCAGCGTCGAGGACGAGCGCGGCCTGGCGCGCTTCCACGAGACCGGCTGCCTGGTCATGAAGACTGAGGCCAACGACGGCCTGCGCCGGATCCTCGCCAACATGCGCAGCCTCGGCATCCCCTGCGAGGAGTGGGACGCCGCGACCGTCCGGGCGAAGCTGCCGCACCTCCGGCTGGACCGCTTCGCGCCGGCCAAGCGTCCCGAGGACCCCGGCTTCGGCGAGCCGACCGGCGGGCCGCTGGACGGCGGCGTATTCTTTCCGGCGGCCGGCTACGTCAACGACCCGCAGCTCTCTGCGCACAACCTGCAGCGCGCCGCCGAGGCGGCTGGCGGCGCCTTCCGCTTCAACGCCCGGGTGACCGCGGTGCGCAAGGACGCCGGAGGCCGCATCGCCGGCGTCGCCCTGGAGGACGGCAGCGAGCTCGACGCGCCGGTCCTGGTCAACGTCGCCGGCCCGCATTCCTTCAAGGTCAACGAGATGGCCGGGGCGACCGGCGACATGACGATCTCGACCCGGGCGCTGAAGCAGGAGGTCGTGCATCTGCCGATGCCGGTCGAGGGCTGGGACGAGCGCGGCATCGTCACCTCGGACAGCGACATCGCCTGCTACACCCGGCCGGAGAAGGGCAACTTCCTGCTGGTCGGCAGCGAGGACCCCGAGTGCGACCCGCGCGAATGGGTCGATCCCGACGCCTGGGACCGGAACTTCACCGAGCAGTGGCGCATCCAGGCGCTGCGCGCCGCCCAGCGCATCCCCGGCCTCGGCATTCCGAGCCAGATGAAGGGCATCGTCGACCTCTACGACGTCTCCGACGACTGGATCCCGATCTACGACGCCTCGGCGGTGCCGGGCTTCTTCATGGCCATCGGCACCAGCGGCAACCAGTTCAAGAACGCGCCCGTGGCCGGCGTGATGATGGCCGAGCTGATCGAGAAGGTGCAGGCCGGCCACGACCACGACGCCGAGCCCCTGCAGCTCCATCTGAAGCACACTGGCCGGACCATCGACGTCGGCTTCTACTCGCGCAAGCGCGAGATCAACAAGGAGAGCAGCTTCTCCGTCCTCGGCTAGCTGTGACCCCCGCAGGCGCGCAAGCGGCTTGCGCGCCCGGTCGCCTGAGCGACCGCTCTTCCGCCGGCCGAGATCGATGGGTCGCCTCGCCCGCCGCCGCGCGCTAATCTGGCGGGCCTGCCGGGCGCCCCCGCTCCGGCAGGCCGTGCAGCAGGCAGAGAGTCGTCATGAAGGATCTGGAAGGCCTCCTCGTTGTCACCGTCGAGCAGGCGGTGGCAGCGCCCTACTGCTCGGGGCGTCTCGCCGACGCCGGCGCCCGGGTCGTCAAGGTCGAGCGGCCCGAGGGCGACTTCGCGCGCCGCTACGACGAGGACGTCAAGGGCGGCAGCGCCTACTTCGTCTGGCTGAACCGCGGCAAGGAATCGCTGCGCCTCGACCTCAAGGAGGCCGGCGACCACGCGCTGCTCGGCCGCCTGCTGGAGAAGGCCGACGTCTTCATCCAGAACCTGGCGCCCGGCGCCATGGCGCGGCTCGGCTACGACCCGAAGGAGCTGCGCCGCCAGCGCCCGGAGCTGATCACCTGCTCGATCTCCGGCTACGGCGAGGAGGGGCCCTACCGCGACCAGAAGGCCTACGACCTGCTGGTCCAGGCCGAGTCGGGCCTCTGCGCGATCAACGGCACGGCCGAGGGGCCGGCGCGGGTCGGGGTCTCGGTCTGCGACATCGCCGCCGGCATGACCGCCTTCCAGGCGATCCTGCAGGCGCTGATCGGTCGGGCCCGCAGCGGTCAGGGCCGGGCCATCGAGGTCTCCCTCTACCACGCGCTCGCCGACTGGATGAACGTGCCGTACCTGCAGTACGTCTACGGCGGCAAGGCGCCCCGGCGCATCGGGCTCAAGCACCCCTCGATCGCGCCCTACGGCGGCTATCCCTGCGCCGACGGCAAGACGCTGCTGATCTCGGTCCAGAACGAGCGCGAGTGGCGCAACCTTTGCGAGGGGGTGCTGGAGCGCCCCGAGGTCGCCGACGATCCCAGGTTCGACAGCAATGTCCGGCGCGTCGCCAACCGCGAGGCCCTCGACGCGCTCGTCGCCGAAAGCTTCGCCCGGCGCGACCGCGAGGCCAACATCGCGCGGCTCGCGGCGGCGCGCATCGCCTACGGCCGCCTGTCGGACCTCGAGGATCTCTCGAAGCACCCGCAGAACCGCCTGATCCGGGTCGAGACCGAGAACGGCCCGGTCGAGCTGCTCTCGCCCGGCGCCGTCATCGCCGGCGAGACGCCCACGCTGGGCCCCGTGCCGGCGCTGGGCGAGCACGACCAGGCGATCCGCGCCGAGTTCGCGGCCGGGGCGGCGAAGACGCGCGTCGCCTAAGATGCGCCTGCGCGCGCGGCTGGCTCGCGAGGGGCGATAGCCGCCTGGGGTCCGAGCGCAGCGGCCGGCGCTACTCGACGACTCCCAATTCCTTCCTGAGCAGCCGAGCGCCGGCGCCGAGCGCCTTCAGCTTGCCCTCGGCGACGTGGCGCGGCAGCGGGGCCATGCCGCAGTTGGTGCAGGGCTGGACCCGCGCGGCATCGACGTGCTCGAGGGCGGCGCGCAGCGTCTGGGCGACCTGCTCGGGCGTCTCGACGGTCTCGCTGGCGACGTCGATGGCGCCGACCAGCAGGACCTTCCGGTCGAGCAGGCCGAGCAGCGATAGCGGCACCTTCGAGTTCGCGCACTCCAGCGAGACCTGCTGGATCTTCGACTCGTTGAGCGCCGGAAAGATCGCCTCGTACTGGCGCCACTCGCTGCCCAGGGTCTTCTTCCAGTCGATGTTGGCCTGGATGCCGTAGCCGTAGCAGATGTGCACGGCCGTGGTGCAGGACAGGCCCTCGATCGCCCGCTCCAGGGCGGCGATGCCCCAGTCGCGGACCTCGTCCATGAAGACGTTGAAGGCCGGCTCGTCGAACTGCACGACGTCGACGCCGGCCGCCTCCAGCTCCTTCGCCTCCTCGTTGAGAAGCTCGGCGAAAGCCATGGCCATGTCGGCGCGCCGTCCGTAGTGGGCGTCGGCGATGGTGTCGCAGATGGTCATCGGCCCGGGCAGGGTGAACTTGATGCCGTGGTCGGTGTGGGCGCGCAGGAAGGCCGCCTGCTCGCGGTGCACCGGCGCCTTGCGGCGCACCGGCCCGGTCACCGTCGGCACCTCGACGACGTAGCGGTCGTTACGGATGCCCATCCTGGTCTTCTTCTGCCAGTCGATGCCCTCGACCTGCTCCAGGAAGCCGTGGACGAAGTGGACCCGGAACTGCTCGCCCTCGGTGACGACGTCGATGCCGTCGGCCTCCTGCTCCTTGAGCCAGACCAGGGCCGCGTCCTTCTTGGCCTGCTCCAGCTCGGCGCCTTCAAGGCGCCAGGGCGCCCACAGCTTCTCGGGCTCGGCCAGCCAGCTCGGCTTGGGCAGGCTTCCGGCGATCGTCGTGCGCAGCATGTCTAGGGCTCCCCTCTGTCGTTGGCGGCCAGCCGTCGTGGCCTTGTCGTTGGCGACAGCTTAGCCGGCGCGGGCGGCCCGGAACAGGCGGGCGCAGCCCTTGCGATGACGCCCGGCCCGCTGGGTGCCGGAAGGCCGCCAAAGGCGATACCGTTGCCCGCGACGCTGGTGTAGGCTCCCCGCCGGTGGGCGAGGCTAGGCCTGCGGATTCGAGCGGCCGGGGGTCGAGACATGTCAGCGGAGATGAGGGCGCGCCGAGGCGCCGCAGACCGGCGGCGGTCGGGTCAGCCCGCGCGCCCGGCGTATCGGTGGCGCCCATGAGGCGGGCCCTGATCTTCATCCTCGTCTTCCTGGCCCTGGCGGCGCTGGTCGGCGGCTTCGCCTATTTCCAGTTCGTCATGAAGCCGCAGATGATCCAGCAGGCCATGCAGGGTCAGTCGGCGCCGCCGACCGAGGTTCCGGTCGAGGCGGCGCAAAGCGAGAGCTGGCGGCCCGGGCTGCCGGCGATCGGCACCTTCGAGGCGATCCAGGGCATCCGCCTGGCGCCCGAGACCGCCGGCCTCGTCGACGCCATCGAGTTCGATTCCGGCCGCGAGGTCGAGGAGGGCGACCTCCTGCTCGAGCTCGACACCAACGTCGAGCGCGCGCAGCTCAAGGCCGCCGAGGCGCAGCTCACGCAGAGCCAGGCGGACCTTGGCCGCCAGCAGGAGCTGGTGCAGCGGGGCAACACGCCGCGCAGCAGCTTCGACGCCGCCGTCGCCCAGCGCGACAGCAACGCCGCCGAGGTCGAGCGGATTCGCGCGCTGATCGCCCAGAAGGTGATCCTGGCGCCCTTTCCGGGGCGGCTCGGCATCCGCCAGGTCGACGTCGGCCAGTTCGTCTCGGCCGGCGACACCCTGGTGACGCTGCAGCAGCTGGACCCGATCTACGTCGACTTCCCGATCCCCGAGCAGAGCATCGAGCAGGTCGCCATCGGCCTCGAGGTCCAGATCGCGGTCGACGCCTTTCCCGAGACCGAGTTCGCCGGCAAGGTCGCCTTCATCGACGCCCGCGTCGACCAGGAGACGCGCAACCTGCTGGTGCGAGCGCAGGTCGCGAACCCTGACAAGCGCCTGCTGCCGGGCATGTTCGCCAACGTCAACGTCCTTCAGGCGAGCAGCGAGGAGGTCGTCACCGTGCCGCGCACGGCGATCTCCTACAGCCTCTACGGCGACAGCCTCTACGTCGTGACGCAGCCCGAGGGCGGCGAGCCGGCGGGGCCGGGCAGCGTCGTCGACATCGAGCGGCGCTTCGTCAAGACCGGCGCGACCCGCGGCGAACGCGTCGCGGTGACCGAAGGCATCAAGTCCGGCGAGCAGGTTCTCACCGGCGGCCAGAACAAGGTCTACCCCGGCCAGAAGGTGAAGATCAGCGACAAGCCGGCGCTCCAGGCCCCCGACCAGACGCCGAAGCTCTAGCCGGGAGGGCAGTTGGGGCATGGGCAGCTTCACCGACATCTTCATCCGGCGGCCGGTGCTGGCGACCGTGGTCAGCCTGCTGATCCTGCTGATCGGCCTGCAGGCCGCCTTCTCCCTGCAGATCCGCCAGTACCCGGAGCTGCAGAACACCACCATCACGATCTCGACCAGCTATCCCGGCGCCAACGCCGACCTGATCAAGGGTTTCATCACGACGCCGATCGAGCAGGCGGTGGCGAGCGCCGAGGGCATCGACACCCTGGTCTCGACATCCCAGCAGAACAGCTCGACAGTGACGCTGAACCTGCTGCTCAACGCCGACGCCGACCGCGCGGTCGCCGACGTCCTGTCGAAGGTCAACCAGGTCCGTGGCATCCTGCCGGACGAGGCCAACGACCCGATCGTCCAGAAGCAGACCGGCGACAGCAACGCGCTGATGTACATCTCGTTCAACTCGGACGTGATGAACGCGCCCCAGATCACCGACTACCTGACGCGCGTCGTGCAGCCGAAGCTGCAGACGGTCAACGGGGTCGCGGAGGCGCAGATCCTCGGCGGCCAGACCTTCGCCATGCGCATCTGGCTCAATCCGGACCGCATGGCGGCGCTCGAGGTCACGCCGGCCGACGTCGCCGCGGCCTTGACCCGCAACAACTTCACCTCGGCGGCCGGCCAGATCAAAGGCAACTTCGTCCAGACCTCGATCAACGCCGAGACCTCCCTGGATTCGGCCGAAGCCTTCTCGCGCCTGGTCGTCGCGACGCGCGGCGATTCGCTGATCCGGCTGCGCAACATCGGCGACATCGAGCTGGGACCGGAGAGCGGCGATTCCTCCTCGGCCTTCGACGGCATCAAGGCCGTCTTCATCGGCGTCTACACGACGCCCACGGCCAACCCCCTGACGGTCATCGAGAACATCCGCAAGCTGATGCCCGAGGTCGAGCAGCAGCTGCCGGTCGGCCTGCAGGCCGCCATCGCCTACGACGCCACGGCCTTCATTAACGCCTCGATCGAGGAGGTCGTGCATACGCTGGGCGAGGCGGCGCTGATCGTCGTCGTAGTGATCTTCCTGTTCCTCGGCAACTTCCGCTCGACGCTGATCCCGATCGTCACCATCCCGCTGTCGCTGATCGGCGTCATGATCATGCTCCAGGCGCTCGGCTACTCGATCAACCTGCTGACCCTGCTGGCCCTGGTGCTGGCGATCGGCCTGGTCGTCGACGACGCCATCGTCGTCGTCGAGAACATTTACCGTCATATCGAGGCCGGCATGACGCCCTTCGACGCGGCGCTGCGCGGCGCCCGCGAGATCGCCATGCCGGTCGTCTCCATGACCATCACGCTGGCGGCGGTCTACGCGCCGATCGGCTTCGTCTCGGGCGTCACCGGGGCGCTGTTCCGCGAGTTCGCCTTCACCCTCGCCGGGGCGGTCTTCGTCTCCGGCATCGTCGCGCTCACGCTCTCGCCGATGATGTGCTCGCGCCTGCTCAGCCAGGAGAAGGGCGGCGGCGGCTTCGCCCGCTTCCTCGACCGGCGCTTCGATACCCTGAAGGAGGCCTACCGCTCGCGCCTCGGCAAGACCCTCGGCTTCCGGAGCCTCACGGTGCTGGTCATGATCGCGATCGTCGCGCTGACCGCCCTGCTCTACGTGACCACGCCGAGCGAGCTGGCGCCGACCGAGGACCAAGGCATTCTCTTTTCCCAGGTCAAGTCTCCGCAGTACGCCAACCTCGACTACCTGGAGCAGGCCACCGAGCAGCTCTACCAGGTCTTCAAGGAGGTGCCCGAGCAGGAGCACGTATTCCTGATCGCCGGCCTCGGCGACGTCCACACCGCCTTCTCCGGCATCCTGCTCAAGCCCTGGGGCGAGCGCAGCCGCTCGGCGAGCGAGGTCCTGGCCGCGCTGCAGCCGAGCTTCGCGACGATCCCGGGCGCGCAGGTCCTGGCCTTCGAGCCGCCCTCGATCCCCGGCTCCTCGGGCGGCACGCCGGTCGAGTTCGTCGTCACCTCGACCAGCGACTACACCGAGATCGCCGACGTGCTGCAGGAGCTGCAGCAGGCGGCCCAGCAGAGCGGCCTGTTCATCTTCACCGACAGCGACCTGAAGTTCGATTCGCCGCAGGTCCAGCTCGACATCGACCACGACAAGGCCAACCGGCTGGGCATCTCGATGCGCGACATCGGCTCTGCGCTGGCGACCTTCCTGGGCGGCAACTACGTCAACCGCTTCGACCTCTACGGCCGCAGCTACCAGGTGATCCCGCAGGTGCCGCGCAGCTACCGCCTGACCGCCGACTGGCTGACCCGCTACCAGGTGCGCACGGCGGCCGGCGCCATGGTGCCGCTCTCGACCGTCGCGACCGTCTCGGAGCGGGTGCAGCCGAACGCGCTGGGCAGCTTCCAGCAGCTCAACGCGGCGACGCTCTCGGGCGTGCCCTTTCCGGGCCGGACCCTGGGCGAGGCGCTCGACTTCCTGACCAGCCACGCCGAGCGGAACTTCCCGGCAGGCTTCTCCTACGACTTCAAGGGCCAGAGCCGCCAGCTGGTCCAGGAGGGCAACACGCTGGCGATCGCCTTCGCCTTCGCCGTCGTCATCATCTTCCTGGTGCTCGCCGCGCAGTTCGAGAGCTTCCGCGACCCCATCGTGATCCTGATCGCGCTTCCGACCTCGATGTTCGGCGCCCTGCTGCCGGTCAGCATCCTGTCGATGACCGGCGCCTCCTCCATCAACATCTACACCCAGGTCGGCCTGGTCACCCTGGTCGGGCTTATCTCCAAGCACGGCATCCTGATGGTCGAGTTCGCCAACAAGCTCCAGGAGGAGGAGGGCTACGGCCGGCTCGACGCGATCCGCGAGGCGGCGGCGGTGCGGCTCCGGCCGATCCTGATGACCACGGCGGCCATGGTCGTGGCCATGGTGCCGCTGCTGATCGCCACCGGTGCCGGGGCGCGCAGCCGCTTCGACATCGGCATGGTCATCGCCTCGGGCATGACCATCGGCACGCTCTTCACCCTGTTCGTGACGCCGGCCATGTACACCCTGATCGCCCGCGACCATTCGGCCGACCGGGCCCGGGCCGCCGGCCGCGCGGCCGGCCCGACCGCCGGCACGACGAAGCCGGCGCCGGTCGACTAGGGTCCGCCCGCGGGCAGGTTGGCCGGCCGGCGCGTCGGCGCGCCGGCCTGGGGCAGCACGGCGATCAGGGCGCGGAAGGGGATCAGCAGGACCAGCGCAACGAGCAGCTTCACGGCGTAGTCGCCGAGCGCCAGGGTGACCCAGGGCACCGCCGTGCCGGCGAAGGCGAGAGCGAAGAAGAGCAGGGTGTCCAGGGTCGAGGCCAGGGTCGAGGAGATCAGCGGCGCCTGCCACCAGCGCAGGCGGCGCAGCCGGTCGAAGACCGTGACGTCGAGGAGCTGCGCCGACAGGAAGGCGGTGCCGGAGGCCAGCGCGATGCGCCAGCCGGCGAAGGCGATCGACAGGACGACGGCGAGCGCGAAGCCGGCGTAGACGACGCGCCGGGCCTGCCCCGGGCCCAACGCGCGGTTGCAGAGGTCGGTGACCAGGAAGGCGACCGGATAGGTCAGCGCGCCCCAGGTCCAGAGCTCGCTGGCCGGAATCCCGAAGACGCTGCGGTCGAGCTGGATCGGATGCTGGACCAGGATGTTGGAGGCCACCACCACGAGGGCCATGGCCGCCACCCCTAGCAGTAGGCCGCGCGTCGCGTAGCTCATCCTCGCCCTTCTCTCGTCGCTGCCCGAGGCCGCCGGCGCCTGCCGGGCGGCCCGGCGCTCTCTAGCAGAAGCCGTCGCCCGGCGCCAAGGACGGCGGTGCCGCAGTCGCAAAGCGGGAAGTTCTCCACAGGGAAGTGGCGGGAGCGACTCGACGGCAAGCCCCCTACCCGATATGGTGTGAATGCCTGGCTTGAGCGCTACATATATGGCGCACCACCACTACTTGGAGGCTGGCGATGACCTGGACACCGGATCGCATCGACGAACTGACCCGCCTGTGGAATACGGGCCATTCCGCCTCGATGATCGGCAAGAAGCTCGGCGTTTCGAAGAACGCCGTGGTCGGCAAGGCGCACCGCCTGAACCTGCCGGCGCGTCCCTCCCCGATCCGCAAGGACGCGCGCCCGGCGCCGCGCCGCCGCCCCGCCGCCCTGCCGACGCCGCTCGTGCCGGACGAGCCGCCGGGCTCGGTCGAAAGCTACGAGGCGCCCCGGCCGACGCGCCTCGCCGAGCGCCGCAGCGGCCAAAGCTGCCAGTGGCCGATCGGCGACCCGAACGACAAGAACTTCCACTTCTGCAGCGATGCCGCCCTGCCGGGCAAGCCGTACTGCAGCAAGCACTGCGCCTCGGCCTACATCAAGAAGGACCGGGACCGTGATCGCAGCCGCGGAGAATCGCGGGTCGCCTGACCGTCGGTAGTCAGACGACGGCGGCGGCCCCGCCGCGGCGGGGGTCGCCGGCCGCCTCCAACCGGCCCCGGGCGTCGCGGCGGACCAGATGGACGCCGCCGAAGAAGAGGTTCGGCGCCGGCCAGAGCGTCGGCCTGCCGAGCCCGGCCAGCCCCTCCCCGGCGAGCCCCTCCAGGGCCGCCGGCTCGAAGCCCGGCTCCAGCTGAACCCCCTGCTCGACGTGCAGGCGCGGCGCGGCGACGGCGGCAGCCGGCGCCATGCCATGCTGCAGGCAGTTGATCAACACCTGCAGGATCGCCGTGCGCAACCGGTTTGAGCCGCCTGAGCCGAGCGCCAGCATGGCCCCGTCGGCGGCCCTGGCCAGCGTCGGCGCCATCATCGAGCCGAGCCGGACGCCGGTCGGCCAGGCGTGGAACCCGAGCGGGTTGAGGTCCTCCTCGCCCAGCATGTTGTTGAGGTGGATGCCGCTGCCGGGCAGCACACGGCCGCAGCCCTCGCCGTTCGACAGGCTCGCGGCGGCGGCGTTGCCGGCACGGTCGATCACCGACAGGTGCGTGGTGCCCCGGGCGACGCCAGGCCGGCCCCGCAGCTCGGCGCGGTAGCGCGCCACCAGCGCCGGGTCGAGCAGCGCCGCGCCGGCCGCCTCGGCAGACGCCTCTGCCTCGGCCGCCGCCAGCCCGCTTTCGACGCGCGCGCGGTTGGTCAGCGCCATGGCGCGGCCGAGCCGCTCGAGCTGCCGTCTGGAGCCGAAGCCGCCCCGCGCTTCCTCCCCGACCGGCGCGGTCTCCTCGAGCAGCCGGAGCGCGAAGGCGATCAGCAGGCCGCCGTGCGAGGGCGGGCCGTTGGTGAGGATCTCCGCGCCCGCCCATTCGACCGCCAGCGGCTTGCGGCGCCGGACCCGGTAGCCGGCGAGGTCGACCGCAGTCAGTTGGCCGCCGGCCTCCCGGCAGAAGGCCGCCAGGCGCGTCGCCAGCTCGCCGTCGTAGAAGGGGGCGGCGCCCTCCCGCGCGAGGCGCTCCAGGGTCTCGGCCAGCGCCGGCTGGACCAGGTGCTCGCCGCTGCGGCGCAGATCGCCGCCGGGGCCGCAGTGGAGGTCGCGCAGCGGGTCGCAGGCGGTGACGATGGGTGCGACCACCGCGGCGACCGCGACGTCGATCGGCCGCAGCGCGCAGCCCTCTCGGGCCAGCGCCACGGCCGGTGCCAGGCTACGCGCCAGCGGCAGCCGCCCGAGCTCGCGGGCGACCGTCTCCAGGCCGGCCGGCACGCCGGGGACGGCGGTCGCGCCGAGGCCGATGTGGAAGACCTGCCGCGCGGTGCCGAAGTCGGCCTCGACGGCCTCGAAATCCAGCTCCCCGGCTCGCGCGCCGGGCCGCCGCCCCGGCGTGTCGACGAAGAAGTCGTAGAGCCGGGCCTCGCCCCCGGCCGGCTCGGCGAGCAGAAAGCCGCCGCCGCCGAGGGAGGCCAGCACCGGCTCGCAGACGCAGGCCGCGGCAATGCCGGCGCAGGCGGCGTCGAAGGCATTGCCGCCCTCGGCGAGGACCTCGGCCGCGGCGCGGACGGTCTCCTCGTGGCCGGCCGCGACCGCGCCGCCCGAGGCCGACCCCGCCGACGAGCCGCCCGCCGCCATGGGACGGCTCAGCGCGCCGCCAGAGGCGGCAGCGGCGCCGGGTAGCTGCGCTCGAAGGCACGGGCGGCGCGCAGCACCAGGGCGTCCTGATAGCGTGGGCCGACCAGCTGCAGGCCGATCGGCAGGTTGGCCGAGGTCAGGCCGCAGGGCAGGCTGACCGCCGGCTGGCCGGTCAGATTGAAGGGGTAGCTGAAGGGCGTCCAGTCGGTCCAGCGCCGGGCGCCAGAGCCGGCGGGCCACTCGGCCCCGGCCTCGAAGGCGGGGATCGGCACGCTCGGCAGCAGCAGCAGGTCGTACGTCTCGTGCACCTGGTTCATGCGCTGGGTGAAGCCCTCGCGCACCTTGACCGCGCGCAGGTAGTCGATGAGCGTGAAGTGGCCGGCCTGTGCCGCGATCTCGCGCAAGCCGGGATCGATCCTCTCACGCCTCTCCTCCGGGATGCCCGAGAGCAGCAGGGCGGCGCCGGCGTACCAGTGGTAGGCGAAGGCGCCGTCGGTGTCGGGCAGATCGAGCTCGGGCTGCTCGACCTTGGCGCCGAGCTCCTCGAAGCGCGCGGCGGCATACGCGGCGGCCTCGGCGACCTCGGGATGCACGGCGTGGCCGGCCATGGTCGGCAGGTAGGCGATGCGCAGGCCCTCGACGCCGCTCTCCAGGTCGGCGCCGAAGTCCTCGCCGTCGTAGGGCAGGGCGTAGGGATCGCGGGGATCCGGCTCGGCGATCGCCGTCAGCATCAGGGCGAGGTCGGCGACCGTGCGGGCCATGGGCCCGACATGGGAGACCGTGCCGAAGGGGCTGAGCGGGTAGGCGGGGACGCGGCCGAAGCTGGGCTTGAGGCCGGGAATGCCGGTGAAGGCGCAGGGGATGCGTACCGAGCCGCCGCCGTCGGTGCCGAAGTGCAGGGCGCCCATGCCGGTCGCCGCCGCGACCGCGGCGCCGCCCGAGGAGCCGCCGGGCGTCTTCTCCGGATCCCAGGGGTTGCGCGTGATGCCGGTCAGGCCGCTGTCGGTGACACCCTTCCAGCCGAACTCCGGGGTCGTCGTCTTGCCGAGCAGGATCGCCTTGTGCTCCCGGACCCGGGCGACCGCCGGCGCGTCCTCGGTCCAGGGTCCGGCCGGATCGATGCTGTGCGAGCCGCGCTGGGTCGGCCAGCCCTTGGTCAGCAGCAGGTCCTTGACGCTCAGCGGCACGCCGTCCAGCCGCCCCTGCGGTTGGCCCGCCTGCCAGCGCTTCTCCGAGTCGGCGGCCGCGGCCAGCGCGCCCTCGCGGTCGAGCAGGCAGAAGGCGTTGAGCTGCCCGTTCAGCTGCTCGATCCGATCCAGGGCCGCCTGCGTCGCCTCGACCGGCGAGAGGCGCTTGTCGCGGTAGGCGGCGAGCAGCTCGGTGGCGCTCAGCAAGGCGGCGTCGTCGGTCATGTCGTCTCCTCGGAGTGAGTCGGCCTCGTCGCCCTTTTCCTCGCACGCCGGGCCGCGCCTGTCGACCGGGGCGCGCCGCCAGCGGAGCGCCGGTCCGGCCGCCGGTGCGCCCGCATGGCAGCCCCTCCGCGCCGGCCATGGACCGCCGCCGCCGGAGCGGCTAGAGCGGATCGATGGACAGCAGCCCGCCTGCCTTCACCGACCGCGACCGCCGCCGCAGCGTCATCGCCATCGTGCTCCACATGCTGGGCATCGGCATCGCCTTCGGGGCATCGATTCCGCTGACGTCGCTGGTGCTCGAGCGCTGGGGCGAGGACGCCGGCACGATCGGGCTGGTCGGCGCGCTGCCGACCCTGGCCAACATCCTGCTGCTGCCCGCCCTGCGCAGCCTGGCGGCCCGGCTCGGCACGGCCCGGGCGATGATGCTCGGCTGCGCGCTCGCCGCCACCTCGATCGCGGTCATGCCGCTGGTGCCCAGCCTCGCCGCCTGGGCGATCCTGCGCTTTCTGGCCGGCGCCGGGCTGGCCTTGCCCTGGCTGATGGGCGAGACCTGGATCAACGCCGTCGCGCTGTCCCACAACCGCGGCCGGATCATCGCGATCTATTCCGCGGCCCTCTTCGCCGGCTTCGCGATCGGGCCCGCGCTGCTGACCCTGGTCGGCACGGAGGGCTGGCTGCCGTTCCTGGTCATCGGCCTGGCGACCGCCCTGGCGGTGCTGCCGCTGCTGCCGGTCATGTCCCTGGCGCCGCCCCTCGCGCAGCGGCCCGGCCTGCGGCTGATCCAGGTCGTCGGCCGGTCGCCGACCATGCTGCTGGCGGCGCTGGCGGCGGGCTTCGCCGAGTTCGCCAGCTTTTCGCTGCTGCCGATATTCGGCGTCCGCAACGGCCTCGACGAACCCTCGGCGCTGCTGCTGCTGACGGTCTTCCTAGTCGGCGGCATCCTGCTGCAGCTGCCGCTCGGCTGGCTCGGCGACCGCTGGTCGCGGCGCCCGGCCCTGGCGCTGGCGGGCCTGGTCGGCGTGGCCTCGGCGGTGGCGCTCGGTCTGTTCGGCGGCAGCCCGCTGGCGGCCGGCGTGCTCTGCTTCCTGCTCGGCGGCGCGGTCCTGGCGTTCTACAACCTCGGCCTGGCGCTGCTCGGCGAGCGCTTCGAGACCCAGGAGCTGGCGGTCGCCAACGCCGCCTTCATCATGGTCTATTCGGCGGGCAGCCTGGCCGGGCCGGCGGTCGGCGGCGTGGCGACCGAGCTGTCGGCCTCCTGGGGCCTGCCGGGCACGCTGGCGGCGATCTGCACCCTGGTCGTCCTGATGGCGCTCTGGCGCGCCCACCGGGACGCCATCGAGACGACGAGGAGAGAAGGATGAGCGGTACCCCCGAGAGCGACGCGCCCCAGAGCGCAGCACCCGAAACCCGCGATCCCCTGGGCGCCTTCGTCCCCGGCGGTCGCTTCGAGGTCGGGCCGAGCGGGCTGGGGCCGCTCGCCGGGCTGACCTTCGCCGCCAAGGACATCTTCGACGTGGCCGGCACCGTGACCGGCTGCGGCAACCCGGACTGGGCGCGCAGCCATGCGCCTGCCGCCGAGCACGCGGCGGCGGTGGCGGCCCTGCTGCAGGCCGGGGCGACCCTGGTCGGCAAGACGGTGTCCGACGAGCTGGCCTACAGCCTGAACGGCCAGAACTTCCACTACGGCACGCCCGCCAACAGCAACGCGCCGGGCCGGATTCCCGGCGGCTCGTCGAGCGGCTCCGCCTCGGCGGTCGCAGGCGGCCTCTGCGACGCCGCGCTGGGCAGCGACACGGGCGGCTCGATCCGCGTGCCGGCGAGCTACTGTGGCCTCTACGGCCTGCGCCCGACCCACGGCCGCGTCGACATCAGCGGCGTCATGCCCCTGGCGCCGAGCTTCGACACGGTCGGCTGGTTCGCCCGCGACGCCGAGACCCTGGGCCGCGTCGGGGCGGTGCTGCTCGGCGAGGACGGCCCACAGCCGCCCTTCGAGCGCCTGCTGCTCCCCGAGGATGCCTGGGCCCTGGCGACACCCGCCGCCCGGGCGGCCCTGGAACCCTGGCGCCTGCGCCTGGAACAGCGGGTCGGCAAGGCGGCGCCGCTGGTCGTCGGCGAGCCCGGCGGCGGGCTGGAAGCCTGGATGTGGCGCTTCCGGCAAATCCAGGGTGGTGAGATCCGCGCGGTGCACGGCGACTGGATCGACGAGACGCGCCCGCACTTCGGCCCCGAGATCGCCGAGCGCTTCCAGTGGGTCTGGAGCCTCGGCGAGGAGGAGATCGCGAGCGCAACGGCGGCCCGCGCCGACTTTTCCGAGCGTCTCCAGGGGCTGCTGGCGCCGGGCACGCTGCTGCTGCTGCCGACGGCGCCCTCGATCGCGCCGCGGCTGGATGCCGACCCCGAGGCCCTGCGCCAGCACCGCGGCAATGTTCTGTCGCTGACCTCGATCGCCGGTCTCTCCGGCCTGCCCCAGGTCAACCTGCCGGTCGCGACCCTCGACGGCTGTCCCCTGGGCCTGTCGCTGATCGGCCCGGCCGGCAGCGACGGCGCGCTGCTCGCCTTCGCGGAGCGGTTCGTGACTCTGCCGGGCTGATCCCGTCCGCCGGATCCTGGCGCGGCCGATTCCGGGCGGGTGATCCTGGCGCGGCTCGTGCCGCCTCAGTTGGTCAGCAGCGAGCGCAGCGGGCGCCGGTCGTCCCGGGGCTGGACGCGGAAGGCCGGAAAGCGGATCAGCGCGCAGGTGCCGCCCTGGCCGGAGCGGCTGAGCTCGAGCGAGCCGCCGTGCAGCTCGACCAGCGCCTTGGTCAGCGGCAGCCCGAGCCCGGTGCCTTCGTGGCGGCGGTTGAAGCCGGTGTCGACCTGGGTGAAGGGCTCGAGGACCCGCTGCAGGTCCTCAGGCTTGATGCCGATGCCCGTGTCGGTGACCTGCACGGCGAGCCCGCCGTCGCCCTCCAGCCAGGCGTCGACCGAGACGAGACCGCCGGCGGGGGTGAACTTGACCGCATTCGAGAGCAGGTTGAGCAGGACCTGCTTCAGGCGGCGCGGGTCGGCGAGCAGGCTCGGCAGGCCCTCGGGCACCGCCTCGACGAGTCGCACGCCGCCGCGCTCCGCGCGCGGGCGGATCAGCCGCAGGCTGGCGGCCACGGTCGCCGCCAAATCCAGCTCCTCCTCGGTGAGCTCCAGCATGCCGGCCTCGGCCTTCGAGACGTCCAGGATGTCGTTGATGATGTCCAGCAGGTGGGTGCCGCTGTCCCGGATGTCCTGGGAGTAGGAGCGGTAGCGCGCGTTGCCGAGCGGTCCGATCAGCTCCTGGGCCATGATCTCCGAGAAGCCGATGATGGCGTTGAGCGGCGTGCGCAGCTCGTGGCTCATGGTTGCCAGGAACTCGTTCTTGGCGCGATTCGCCAGTTCGGCGGTCTCCATGGCACCGCGAAGCTCGGTCTCGGTCTGCCGGCGCTCGGTGACGTCCTGGGCGGCGCCGAGGATGCGCACGACGCGCCCGCTGTTCGGGTCGAGCTCCGGCCGTCCGTGCAGCCTGACCCAGAGCAGCCGGTCGCCCTCCAGCAGCATCCGAACCTCGTCGATCGAGCTCTCGCCGGCCATCATCCGGCGGTCGCGTGCCGCGAGCGTGTCCTGGTCCTCGGGGTGGAAGAGACTGCGGCAGGCCCGCCAGGCGCTGCCTGGCTCCTCGTGGTCGCTGAGATCCAGGCAGAGGTCGCCGAGGTTGCCGGCGGCCCACTCGGCGACCGGCGTGCCATCGGGCTCGATCCGGAAGGAGTAGAGTAGGTCCGAGGTCATCTCGGAGATCAGCCGGTAGCGCAGCTCGCTCTCGCGCAATGCGTCCTCGATGCGCCGGCGCTCGGTGACGTCGGTGTAGGTGGTCACGAAGCCGCCGCCGGGCAGCGGGTCGCCGCGCACCTCCAGGAAGCTTCCGTTCGGACGGCGCCGCTCGAAGCGGTGCCCTTCGAAGCGCCGGGCCAGCTCGAGTCGGCGGCGGATCTGATCCTCGATGTCGCCCGGTCCGTACTCGCCGCGCTCGGCGTTGTAGCGGACCATCGCCTCGAAGCTGCCGCTCGCCAGCAGCCCGGGCGGGAACTCCAGCAGCTCGCGGAAGCGGTCGTTGTAGCCAATGACGCGCAGGTCCCGGTCGACCACCGTGATGCCGGCGCCGACGTTCTCGAAGACGATCCGCAGCAGCTCGGCGGCGCGGTCGCGCTCCCGTGCGGCCTCCAGGCGCTGCAGCTCGATGGTCACGGCGTTGGCGACCAGCCGCACGATCTCGTCGTCGCCCGGCCGCGCCGTCACCGGCGCGTCGTGCAGCGCGAAGATGTGGCCGAGGACGCGGCCCTCGCCGTCGAGCAGCAGTTGGCCGAGGTAGGCCTCCGCGCCCTGTTCGGCCAGGTAGGTGTCCAGCGGGAAGCGCACCGCGACGTTGCGGGGCCAGAAGGAGCGGGGCTCGCCGTTGTAGACCCGGTCGCAGGGCGTGCCGGCCAGGGGATAGCTGAAGGTTGCGCCCGGCTCGCCCAGCTTGCCGTCCCACAGTGCCAGTACGTCGGCCTGGCCGGGAAGCGCCTCGTCGCGCCGGGCGACGCCGGCCCAGCGGAAGCCGAGGCCGGTGTGGAGCGCTTCCGAAGCGGCCTCCAGGAGGTCGCGGCCGCGGGTGCGGCTCTCGACGAGGATCGACAGCACGCGCTCGCGCCGGACGTGAACGCCGATGTCGGTCCAGAGCAGCACACTGCCGCCGTCTGGCGTGCGGGCCCCCGAGATCTGCACGGCGCGCCCGTCGGCGTAGTCGAGCTCGATGCGGTAGGGTGCCGCGCGGTGGCGGGCCAGGCGCGCCGCGACGAAGCTCTCGGGATCCGCACCGGACAGGTCGAACAGGCCGTCGGCAAGGGCTGCGCGCACGATGGCCTCGAAGCTCGCGCCCGGCACGGCAGCCGCGCCGAGAGCCGGGGTGATCCGGCGGTAGGCTTCGTTGCAGATGACCAGGCGTTCGTCCGGGTCGAACAGCGCGAAGCCGTCGGGCAGGGCGGTCACCGCCGCGGTCAGCTGGACCCGCAGGGTCTCGGCGGCAGCCCGCGTCTCGACGATCTCGGTGATGTCGTTGGCGGTGCCGCGGTAGCCCAGGAAGGCGCCCTGCTCGTCGAACAGCGCCTTGCCGGTGATCCGGTAGCGGCGGGGCTGGGCAGCGTCGGCGAAACGCGCCGAGTAGACGAACTCCCGGATATCCCGGTGGGCCGCCAGGTCGGCGAGATGGGCCTGCCAGAGCGGATCGGAGAGGTCGGCTCCGGCCAGCTCCATGCGCGTCTTGCCGAGAACCTCCTCGAGGGGGATGCCGGTGACGCTGGAAAAGCGCGGCGACAGGTAGGTGTAGCGCTGCTCGGCATCGCTCTCCCAGATCCAGTCGCTGTTGATCTCGGCGATGTCGCGGAAACGCTGCTCGCTGAGCCTCAGCGCCGTCTCGCTCTGCAAGCGGCGAAGCTCGAGCAGGGCGCTGCGCGCAACCAGGTTCAGCAGGTCGGGGTTGATCGGGTTGCTGTCGCGCGGTTGCCCGTCGAGGGCGACCAGGTAGCCGAGCACCGTGCCGTCGCCGAGCTCCAGGCGGCGGCAGAAGCAGGCGGCGGCGCCGCTCGCCTCGATCGGATCGCAGCCGGCGAAGACCTTGCCGGCATCGCGACCAGCGAAGGTTTCGAGCGGCTCGCCGTGCCGGCTGCACGGGCCGTCGAAGCCGGCTGGCGTGCCCGGCGCCGGCGCCAGTTCGCCCGACCAAGCCGCCAGCTCGACGCGGCCGTCCTCCAGTCGCCGGAAGACGCCGGCGCCGGGCAGGCCGCTGGCGATGGCGGTCGCCTCGGCGATCGCCTCCAGCGTCGTCTCGTCGTCGCGGCGCCGGACCAGGGTCTCCAGCACGCGCTCGCGCTGCCGCCGCTCGGTGATGTCGGCGAGCAGGACGACGCGGCCGCCTTCCTCGGTCGGCATGCCGGAGATCTGCAGGATGGTGCCGTCGTCCAGCGTCTGGACCACCTCGTAGGGGGCGTTGCGGTGCTGCTCGAGCCGGCGCTCGACGTAGGCGGCGCGGTCGGGCTCGCGACTGCTGTACGCGCCGAGGTCCCAGACGGCCCCGATGACCTCTTCGAAGCTCAGTCCCGGCTTCAGGACGGCGGCCAGGCCCGGCGCGAAGCTTTGATAGGCCTGGTTGAAGACGACCAGCCGCTCCTCCTCGTCGAACAGCGCGAAGCCGTGGTCCAGGCTGACCAGGGCGCTCTGTAGGCGACCCTGCAGGCGCCGGACGGCCTGCTCGGCACGGCGTATCGTCGTGACGTCGTCGCCGATGCCCCGGTAGCCCGTGAAGCGGCCCGCCACATCGAAGATCGGGCGGCCGCTGACCCGGCAGCTGCGCTCCGGCTGGCCCGGTATCCGCAGGTCGTACACGAAGTCGCTGAACGGCCGGCGCGCCTCCAGGTCGGCGAGGTGGGCCTGCCAGCGCGCGTCCGCGGCCGTTCCGCCCGTCGCCTCCATGCGCGTCATGCCGAGCACGAGCGCAGGGTCCAGCCCCGACACCCCGGCGTAGCGCGGCGAGATGGAGGTCAGGCGATGCTCGGAATCCGTTTCCCACAGCCAGTCCGAGCTGATCTCGACGAGATCGCGCAGTCGTTCCGCGCTGTCCGCCGCCTCGCGGCGCAGCCGGGCGTTCTGCGCGACCAGCGAGGCGAGGCCGGCGAGCGCCGGCAGCAGGGCGAGAGACCCGAGGCGTCCCAGCGCCAGCCCCTCCGAGGCCGCGGCCCCGGCCGGAGCCGCCAGGGCGACCAGCGTCAGACCGCAGGCCAGCGCCAGCAGCAGGGCGCCGGCGGCGCGCAGCGCGCGCGTCGCGCCCGCGGCCGGATCGGGCGCAGGCGCGGCAAAGGCGAGGGCGCCGGCCGTGAGCGGCAGCAGGGAGCTGACCTGGACGAGCTGGACCCAGGCACCCTCGGCAGCCGCGCCCGTGGCGGTCCCGATCAGCAGGACGCCGACCGGCAGCAGCAGGGCGCCGGCCAGCAATGCCAGCCCCAGCCTTCGGGGCAGCGCCCGTTCCGACCAGATCGCGAGGAGACTCGCCAGCGCCAGTGCGAGGAAGGCGAGCTCAAGGGCCGCCGCGGCGGGCCGTGCTGCGAAAAGCGCCCCGGCGAGCAGCGCCAGCGGCGGGCAGGCGAGCCAGGGCCGCAGCCTGCGGCGGTCCGGCGCCGTGGCCAGTGTCAGCAGGCTGAACCCGCCAAGCAGGGCGACGACGACGAGGCCTGCAAGGCCGACGCTCGAACTCAGGCCGAAATACATCCGCTGTGAAGCCCGCCCAAGCAGAGGGCGGACGGTCCTGCGCCTCTACCGGCGCCGACGGTCCGCTCCTCGATCAGCCCAACCTATCGAGGGGCTCGTTAATCCGCCGTTAATACAAAACTAAAGGGACGCGCGCTGCGCGAAATGTCGCGCAGAGGTAGTTGCTGCCGGCCGGTACCTGCTCGCGCCGCTTTACAGCCCTGGGGGCCGCGCCCGAGACCTCCGCCCTCGTCAGTCGTCGTAGGAGATCAGCGTGTGGACGGGCAGGTCGAGCTTGTCGCGGCCTTGCAGGAAGGCGAGCTCGATGATGAAGGCGGCGGCGGCGACCTCGGCGCCGACGGAGCGCAGCAGATGCACGGCGGCTGCCGCCGTGCCGCCGGTCGCGAGCAGGTCGTCGAGGATGACCACCCGCTGGCCGGGCTCGACCGCGTCGGCCTGGATCTCGATGGTGTCGCTGCCGTACTCGAGATCGTAGGTGTGCTCGACCGTCGCGCCGGGCAGCTTGTTCTTCTTGCGGACCATGGCGAAGCCCAGGCCGAGCCGCAGGGCGAGCGGTGCGGCGGTCAGGAAGCCGCGCGATTCGATGCCGATCAGCAGGGCCGGCCGGTAGGGCTCCACGAGCTCCGCCAGGCGCTCGACCGTGACCTTCCAGGCGCTCGGCTCGGCGAGCAGGGTCGAGATGTCGTAGAACAGGATGCCCGGCTTCGGAAAGTCCGGAATGCTGCGGATGTGGTCCTTGAGGTCCATGCGGGACCGCCCCCTCGCTTCGCGTCAATGGCGGCGCTAAGCTAGCGGCGAACCCCCCCGGGAACAATCGGCCCTGGGGCCAACCCGCCACTCCGGCGCCCTGCCGGGGAAATCCCGGAGCCAGCCGCCCGATGAGCGCCATCCTGCACCGCCAGCCGAAGTCCGTCCTGCCGCTCGCCGTCGCCGGCGACGGCCCCTACGTCATCGACAGCGAAGGGCGGCGCTACCTCGACGCCAGCGGCGGCGCCGCGGTGTCCTGTCTCGGCCACAGCTGCCGGCCGGTCGTCGAGGCGATCAAGGAGCAGCTCGACCGGCTGCCCTACGCCCACACCTCCTTCTTCACCAACGAGCCGTCCGAGCGGCTCGCCGAGCACCTGATCGCGCGGGCGCCGGCGGGCCTCGAGAAGGTCTATTTCGTGTCCGGCGGCTCCGAGGCCAACGAGACCGCCCTGAAGCTGGCACGCCAGTACTTCTGGGAGAAGGGGGAGACGGGGCGCCGGCACTTCATCGGCCGCCACCAGAGCTACCACGGCAATACCCTGGGCGCGCTCTCGGTCGGCGGCAATCCCGGGCGCCGGGCGATCTTCGCCCCGATCCTGCTCGATACCCACCACGTCGGCCCCTGCTACGCCTATCGCGGCAAGCAGGCCGCGGAGAGCGAGGAGGACTACGGCCGGCGCGTCGCCGACGAGCTCGAGGCGAAGATCCTGGAACTCGGCGCCGAGACGGTCATCGCCTTCGTCGCCGAGACCGTGGTCGGGGCGACGCTCGGCGCGGTGCCGGCGGTGCCGGGCTATTTCAAGCGGGTGCGCGAGATCTGCGACCGCCACGGCATCCTGCTGATCCTCGACGAGGTGATGAGCGGCATGGGGCGCACCGGCCGGCTGTTCGCCTGCGAGGACGAGGGCATCGCGCCCGACATCCTGACCTGCGCGAAGGGCCTGGGCGCCGGCTACCAGCCGATCGGCGCCTGCCTGCTGTCCGGCGAGATCTACGACACGATCGTCGGTGCCAGCGGCTTCTTCCATCACGGCTTCACCTACATCGGCCACCCGACGGCCTGCGCCGGCGGTCTCGAGGTGCAGCGCACGATCGAGCGCGAGGGCCTGCTGGAGAACGTGCAGCGCCAGGGGACGGCGCTGCGCGAAGCGCTGGAGGAGCGCTTCGGCAACCACGCCCATGTCGGCGACATCCGCGGCCGTGGCCTGTTCCTCGGCGTCGAGCTGGTCGAGGACCGCGGCTCCAAGCAGCCCTTCGACCCGGCGCGCCGGCTGCACGCGCGGATCAAGGAGCGCGCCATGGCCGAGGGCCTGATGTGCTATCCGGGCGGCGGCACGGCCGACGGCGTCGCCGGCGACCACGTGCTGCTGGCGCCGCCCTTCATCATCGGCGAGGCCGAGGTGGCGGAGATCGTCGACAAGCTGGGCCGCGCCATCGATTCGGTGCTGTCGGAGCCGGCATGACCGGGGCCGAAGGCGCGGCCGGCGCGGAGAGCGTTCCTGACGATTGGCCGCCGCTGATCCTGGCGGTGGCGCCGAACGGCGCGCGCAAGACCAGGGCCGACCACCCGGCGCTGCCGATCGAGCCGGGCGAGCTGGCGGAGACCGCGGCCTCCTGCCTGGCGGCCGGCGCCTGCCTGCTCCACCTCCACGTGCGCGACAACGCCGGTGGGCACAGCCTGGACGCCGGCCGCTACCGCGAGGCGACGGCGGCGATCCGCGAGCGCGTCGGCGCGGCGATGATCGTGCAGATCACGACCGAGCAGGTCGGCCGCTTCGGCCGCGCCGAGCAGATGGCCTGCGTGCGCGCGGTCCAGCCGGAGGCGGTCAGCCTGGCGCTGCGCGAGCTGGTCCCCGACGCCGGTGCGGAGGCAGAGGCTGCCGGCTTCCTCGCCGAACTGGCGGAGGCCGGGGTCCTGGCCCAGTTCATCCTCTACGACCCGGCCGACCTCGAGCGCTTCCTGGCGCTCAGGCGCGGCGGCGTGATACCCGCCGGCGAGCGCTCCCTGCTCTATGTGCTCGGCCGCTACAGCGCCGGGCAGCGCTCGCAGCCGTCTGACCTGCTGCCCTTCCTCGCGGTGCGGCCGCCGGCGGCCGGCGAGGTCTGGTCGCTCTGTGCCTTCGGGCCCCGGGAAACCGCCTGCGCGCTCGCCGCCGCGACGCTCGGCGGCCATGTCCGGGTCGGCTTCGAGAACAACCTGCAGCTGGCCGACGGGACATTGGCGCCGGACAACGCCGCGGCCGTGGCGGCGGTCGCCGGCGCGGCGCGTGGCATCGGGCGGCCCCTGGCCGATGCCGAGGCCGCACGGCGGCTGATGGCGGCGGAGGGCACCGGTCGCCCGGCGGTTGCGTCGCCCGGCGGTGCGGGGCCGGCAATCGCGGACTAGCCAATCCCGGTCCGAGCGTGTTCAATGCCCGGCTCCGGCCGATGCCGACGGCAGCGGCCGCAACAACGGGGAGGATCGCGGGCGCCTTGCGCTGCCCGGCCGTCGGGGGACGGCCGATCTCCGGAACCCGGCTCCGCGCCTGCGCGCGGGATGTCGAGGGATGGGTCGCCGGCCGCACGGTCCGGCACCGGGCAGGGTGACGTCGCTGCGGTCCGGCCCCGGGAACTCGTTCACGGGAACGTCGGAGGTTGAAGCAGTCATGAAGAGAATCGCACTCACGGGCCTTGCGCTGGCCCTGGCCGCCGGAGTCTACGGCGCGGCCACGACCGGCGCCACGGCGGCCGAGCAGCAGTACATCTCGATCGGCACGGGCGGCGTCACGGGCGTCTACTACCCGGCCGGCGGTGCGATCTGCCGCCTGGTCAACAAGAACCGCAAGGAGCACGGCATCCGCTGCGCCGTCGAGTCGACCGGCGGCTCGATCTACAACATCAACGCGATCCGCAACGGCGAGCTCGAGTTCGGCGTCGCCCAGTCCGACTGGCAGCACCATGCCTTCCATGGCACCTCGCAGTTCCAGGACCAGGGCGCCTTCGACAACTTGCGCGCGGTCTTCTCGCTGCACCCGGAGCCCTTCACCGTGGTCGCCCGCAGCGATTCCGGCATCGAGAACTTCGACGACCTGAAGGGCAAGCGCGTCAACGTCGGCAACCCCGGCTCCGGACAGCGTGCCACCATGGACGTCGTGCTCGAGGCCAAGGGCTGGAGCGAGAGCGACTTCTCCCTTGCCTCCGAGCTGAAGCCGGCCGAGCAGAGCCAGGCGCTCTGCGACAACAAGGTCGACGCGATCATCTACACCGTCGGCCACCCGAACGGCTCGATCCAGGAGGCGACGACCGCCTGCGAGTCGGTGCTGGTCAACGTCGACGGCGAGGCGATCCAGAAGCTGGTCGACGACAACCCCTACTACCGCGTCGCAACGATCCCGGGCGGCATGTACCGCGGCAGCGATGCGGACGTGACCACCTTCGGCGTCGGCGCCACCCTGGTCAGCAGCGCCGACGTGCCGGAGGCCGTCGTCTACGAGCTCGTCAAGGGGGTGTTCGAGAACTTCGAGGACTTCAAGGCCCTGCATCCGGCCTTCGCCAACCTCGAGCCCGAGGAGATGATCAAGGACGGCCTGTCGGCGCCGCTCCATCCGGGCGCCGAGAAGTACTACAAGGAACAGGGCTGGATGTAACCGGCTACGGCCGGCGGGAGGAGCACCCTCCCGCCGGCCCTTTTTTGGTCGGCCGGGGGCAGGCGCAGGGCGGCGAGGGAGCCATTGCTGCGTGAACGGGAGTCTCGGGGGCAGCGATGGCGAAACTCGACGAACCGAAGAAGCTGAGCGACGAAGAGCTCGCGGACTTGGTCGCCGCCTCGGATTCCGGCGCGCGCAGCCCGACCGGAAGGGTCGCCGTCCTGATCGCGGGCCTCGCCGTCTTCTGGTCGCTGTTCCAGATCTGGATCGCTTCGCCGCTGCCCTTCTGGATCTCCGCCGAGCTGCCCTTCTCGCTGGTCCTCAACGATACCGAGACCCGCTCGATCCACCTCGGGCTCGCGCTGTTCCTGGCCTTCTGCGCCTATCCCGCCTTCAAGCGCAGCCCGCGCGATCACGTGCCGTGGCTCGACTGGATCCTGGCACTGGTCGCCGCCTTCTGCGCCAGCTACCTCTACTGGTTCTACGAGATCCTCTCGGTGACCGCGAGCGCCGGGCGCTCGACCGAGCTGCAGGTCGCGATCGGCGTCGTCGGCCTGATCCTGCTACTCGAGGCGACGCGGCGCGCCCTCGGCCCGCCGCTGGCGGTGATCGCCGTCATCTTCCTGCTCTACGTCTTCTTCGGCTCGAGCGACCTCGTGCCGGACGTGATCCGCTGGGGCGGCGCCACGACCCGGCGCGCCATGGAGCATATGTGGCTGACCACCGAGGGCGTGTTCGGCATCGCCCTGGGCGTCTCGACATCCTTCGTCTTCCTGTTCGTGCTGTTCGGCTCGCTGCTCGACAAGGCGGGTGCTGGCAACTACTTCATCAATCTGGCCTTCGCCCTGCTCGGCCACCTGCGCGGCGGGCCCGCCAAGGCCGCCGTGGTCGGCTCGGCGATGACCGGCGTGATCTCCGGCTCCTCGATCGCCAACGTGGTGACCACCGGGACCTTCACGATCCCGCTCATGAAGCGCGTGGGCTTCTCGCCCGAGAAGGCCGGCTCGGTCGAGGTCGCCGCCTCGGTCAACGGCCAGATCATGCCGCCGGTCATGGGCGCCGCCGCCTTCCTGATGGTCGAGTACGTCGGCATCCCCTACATCGACGTCATCAAGCACGCCTTCCTGCCGGCGGCGATCTCCTACATCGCTCTGCTCTACCTCGTGCACCTGGAAGCGCTGAAGTCGGGCATGGCGGCGCTGCCCAAGCCGGTCGAGCGGTCCCGCCGGCAGCGCCTGCTGGCGATGGGCATCTCGGTCTCCTCGGTGCTGATCCTGGCCGGCCTGGTCTACTTCGGCATCCTCGGCATCCGGGCGATCCTGCCGGGCGGGGTCGCGACGCCGGTGCTCCTGCTGGCGCTCTTCGCCAGCTACGTCGTGCTGGTCTGGTTCGCCTCGCGCCGGCCGGATCTCGCGCTTGACGATCCCGAGAGTGAGATCGTGCGCCTGCCGATCGCCGGCGAGGTGCTGCCGACCGGCCTCCACTACATCCTGCCGATCGGCGTGCTGGTCTGGTTCCTGATGATCGAGCAGAAGTCGCCGGGGCTCTCGGCCTTCTACGCGGTCGCGCTGATGCTGGTCATCCTGTTGACCCAGCGCCCGCTGAAGGCGCTGTTCCGCGGCGAGCTGGGCGCGCAGGGGGAGGCCTTCCGCACCGGCGCCCTCGAGCTGCTCGAAGGCATGATCGCCGGCGCTCGCAACATGATCGGCATCGCGATCGCGACGGCGACCGCCGGCATCATCGTCGGCACCGTCACGCTGACGGGCGTCGGCCAGGTCATGAGCGAGTTCGTCGAGTTCATCTCGGGCGGCAACCTGATGGCCATCCTGGTGGTGACGGCGATGCTCAGCCTCGTGCTCGGCATGGGCCTGCCGACGACCGCGAACTACATCGTCGTGTCCTCGCTGCTGGCACCCGTGATCGTCGAGCTCGGCGCCGCCAACGGCCTGATCGTGCCGCTGATCGCCGTCCACCTCTTCGTCTTCTACTTCGGCATCATGGCCGACGTGACGCCACCGGTCGGCCTCGCCAGCTTCGCGGCGGCGGCAATTTCGGGCGGAGACCCGATCAAGACCGGCCTCACCGCCTTCTTCTACTCGCTGCGCACAGTGATCCTTCCGTTCCTCTTCATCTTCAACACCGACCTGCTGCTGATCGACGTCGGCTGGGCGGGCGGGATCGCGATCTTCGCCAAGGCGACGCTCGCCATGCTGGTCTTCGCGGCGGCCACCCAGGGCTATTTCTTCGCCCGGAACCGGATCTGGGAGACGGTGGCCCTGCTGCTCGTCGCCTTCACCCTGTTCCGTCCGGGCTATTGGCTGGATCAGGTTCAGGCGCCCTACGACGAGGTCGCGCCGGCGTCGCTGTTCGAGGCGGCCGCCGACCGGCCGGAAGGCACCAGGCTGCGCATCGTCGTCAGCGGGCCCAACTTCAACAACCCCGACCGCATCGACCGGGTGACGCTGCTGGCGCCGCTCGCCGACGGCGACGACGGCGCCCAGCGGCTCGAGGAGGGCAGCGGCCTCATGGTCGGCATCGAGGGCGAGCAGGCGGTGCTCGAGGAACCCTTCCCCGGCAGCACCTTCTTCTTCGACCTGCAGAACTTCGACTTCTACGGCGAGGTGCCGGTCACCGTGGTCCAGGTCCAGGTGCCGGCCGACCGGATGCCCAAGGAGATCTTCTACATCCCCGGCCTGCTGCTGCTGCTGCTCGTGATCTTCCTGCAGCGGCGCCGTGCCACGGTCCCGGCTTTCTAGCGACCGAAGCAGCGAGGCGAAGCCATGTACCCGCACATCCTGCTCTCAGTCGACCTGGGCCAGCCCGAAAGCCAGCGCAAGGCGGTCGAGGTCGCGGTGGCCCAGGCCAAGGCCTTCGGCAGCGTCCTGCACGTCGTTACGGTCGTGCCCGATTTCGGCCTGTCGATCGTCGGGGGCTTCTTTCCCAAGGACCAGGAGCAGCTCGCGCTCGAGCACGCGCGCAAGGCCCTGCACGACTACACCGCCGAGCACATTCCCGCCGGAATCCAGGTCCAGCACATCGTCGGGCACGGCCGCCCCTACGAGGAGATACTGCGCTACGCGCGCGAGCTCGGCATCGATCTCATCGTCATGGCCTCGCACCACCCGGGCCTGCAGGACTACCTGCTGGGACCGAACTCGGCGCGCGTCGTCCGGCACGCGGCCTGCTCGGTGCTCGTCGTGCGCGACTGAGCCGAGCGGGATTGACCGGCGCCGCCGGTCGGCTACCCTCAGCCGCCCGGCCCCGAAGGGCGGGAGTTTCTGGACAGGACCATGCTGCAGGCTTCCCGCTCCCGTTCACGCCGCGCCCTCGAGGGTTGCCACGCTCTGCCGCAGGTCGAGTACGCGCAGTTCGACCGGCCGTGCCTCGAGGCGATGGCCGAGGCCGCCACCGCCGTCACGGAGATCCATCGTGTGCTGGCCAAGACCGGGGACAACGTGGTCGGGGAACTGCTGCGCGGCTGCGGCACCTTCTACGAGTGGGACCACTACCCCAAGGGCGACGTCTACGACCACGAGACCCATGGCCAGTACTACTATCACGCCCATGGCGTGGATCAGCGCTTCGCCGACGAACACGGCCACTTCCACACCTTCCTGAGACCGGCGGGGATGCCGCCCGGCATGCGGCCGGCGCCGATGTCGACCCTGCAGCCGCCGGGCGATCCCGAGGACGCGCTCTCGCACCTGGTGGCCATCGCCATGGACAGCCGCGGGCAGCCCGTACGCCTCTTCACCGTCAACCGCTGGGTCACCGGCGAGACCTGGTACGGCGCGGAGGACGTCGTGCGGATGCTGCCGCGCTTCGCCATCGACCACGCGCGGCCCTCCTGGCCGGTGAACCGCTGGATCACCGGGCTGCTGGCGATGTACCGGCCGTTCATCGGCGCGCTGGTCCGACAGCGCGACCAGGCGGTGCACCGCTGGCAGCGCGAGCGCAATCCGCCCGACGTCTACGAGGACCGGCGCCTGGAGGTCACCTCCTGCCTGGACATCGACCTGGCGAGCGACGTCCGGCGCCTGGGCGAGGCGATCGCGGCCCTGGGCCACGACGGCTGAGGCGGTCGGCCCGGCTGCAGGCCCTCGGCGCGCTCCGGACAGCGCAATTAATCGCGACTTAACGCTTTCGGGGCGACCATGAGGCTGCGGTGCTTGCCGACCCGGCGCCCGCCGACTCGCTGCTCGCACCCACCGGATGAGGCGCATGGCCGGCACACTCTCTCACGACGACGTCGACAGACTCCTGGCCAATCCCTCGGCCAAGAGCCGCGCGGCGACGGCGGCAAAGGTTGCGGCAGGCTTCGACAGGGGCGAGCTCAGCGCCTCCGAGCGCCGGCTCGCGGAAGACATCCTTCGCTCGCTGGCGCGCGACGCCGAGGTCTCGGTGCGCGAAGCCCTGGCGGCCCATCTCAAGGGCAACCCGGACCTGCCGCGCGACGTGGCGCAGCGCCTCGCCGCCGACGTCGATTCGGTAGCGCTGCCGCTGCTGCAGTTCAGCGACGTGCTGGCCGAGCAGGACCTGGTCGCGATCGTCCTCGAGGGCCGGCGGAACCGCCAGCTGGCGATCGCCGGTCGCGCACACGTGCCGGAGAGCGTTTCCGACGCGCTGATCGACAACGGCGACGAGACGGTGGTCGCGCGCCTGATCGACAACGAAGGCGCGATCATCGCCGAGCCCGCCTACGAGCGCGCGCTGTCGATCCACGGCCGTGCCGGCTCGGTCGGCGATTCCCTCGCCAGGCGCAGCGACCTGCCGGCCAGCGTCGCGGCCCGCATGATCGCGGCCGTCGCCGAGCAGCTGCAGGACTACCTGATCCGCCGCGCCTCCCTCAGCCCAGACGCCGCGACCGACCTGATCCTGCAGGCCCGCGAGCGGGCGCTGGTCGACCTGGTCGGCACCCGGACGATCGGCGACGAGGCCGAGCTCGAGCGGCTGGTGGATCAGCTGTCGCGGGCCGGGCGCCTGTCGCCCTGGCTGGTGCTGCGCACCCTCTGCTTCGGCGACCTGACTTTCTTCGAGGCCTCGCTGGCGCGCCTGGCGCGTGTCTCCCTGGCCAACGCCCGCATCCTGATCCACGACGAGGGCCAGCTTGGCCTGACCTCGATCTGCCGGCGCGCCGGCCTGCCCGAGCGGCTGCTGCCGGCTTTCCGGACCGCCCTGCTGGTGCGCCTGGAAACCGACTACGACGGCAGCGGCAACGACCGTCGGCGCTTCGTCGAGCGGATGCTCGAGCGGCTGCTCACGGTCGGCGAGGACGCCGCGACCCTGGAGCCGGCCGACCGCGAGTTCCTGGCCCGCAAGCTGACCCAGATGGCCGCCTGACCGGGGCCGCGGTCCCTCAGTTGAGCAACACCCGGGGCAGCCAGAGCGTCAGCTCCGGGAAGGCCATGACCAGGCCCAGGCCGATCAGCTGCAGCAGCACGAAGGGCACGATGCCTCGGTAGATGTCCTGAATCCTCACTTCCGGCGGCGCCACGCCCTTCATGTAGAAGAGCGCGAAGCCGAAGGGTGGCGTCAGGAAGGAGGTCTGCAGGTTGACGGCGAGCAGGATCGCGAACCAGTAGAGCACGTCCGTCCTGACCGGGATGTGGGCGCCGAAGTCGAGCAGCGCCACGATCGGCGCGAAGACCGGCAGCACGATCAGCGTGATCTCGATCCAGTCGAAGAAGAACCCGAGCACGAAGACCAGGGCCATCAGGGCGATCAGCACGCCCCAGGGGCCGAGGCCGATCGACTGCACCAGGTCGATGATCGTGCGGTCGCCGTGCAGCGACTTGAAGACGAAGGAAAAGCAGGTCGCGCCGATGAAGATGCCGAACAGCATGCCGCCGGTCACGGCCGAGCGGACGCAGACCTCGCGCAGGGTCCGGTAGGTCAGCCGCCCGTTGGCCAGGGCCAGCAGCGTCGCCCCGACCGCGCCGACGCCGGCAGCCTCGGTCGGCGTCGCGAAGCCGCCGAAGATCGAGCCCAGCACGAAGACGATCAGCAGCACCGGCGGGATGAAGCTGCGGATCACCAGGATCGCCAGCTCGCCATGGCTGTCCGGGCCGACGTCGGCCGGCAGGGGCGGGGCTGCGGCGGGCCGGACCAGGCCGATGCCGAGGATGTAGAGCAGGTAGAAACCCGAGAGCATGAAGCCCGGGATCACGGCGCCGACGAAGAGGTCGCCGACCGAGATCGACAGCAGGTCGGCCATGATGACCAGCATGATCGACGGCGGGATCAGGATGCCGAGCGTGCCGGAGGCGGCGATCGTGCCGGTCGCCAGGGGGATCGAGTAGCCGCGCTGGATCATCACCGGCAGCGCCATCAGCGTCATCAGCACCACGGAAGCGCCGATGATGCCGGTGGTCGCGGCCAGGATCGTGCCCATGATCGTGACCGAGAGCGCGAGGCCGCCGGGCAGGCGCCGGGTCAGGATCTGCAGGGTGTAGAGCAGATCCTCGGCGACCCGCGACTTCTCCAGCATCGTGCCCATGAAGATGAACATGGGAATCGCGACCAGGACCATGTTCTCCATCGTGCCGCCGTAGATGCGCAGCGGCAGCGAGAAGAACTGCATGTAGCGGAACTCGCCGATCAGGTCGCCGAACAGGGCGAAGCCGAGGCCGACGCCGCCCAGCACGAAGGCGACCGGATAGCCCGTGAAGATGAACAGCGCCAGCGTGCCGAACATCAGCAGGGGCAGGATCTCCAGGAAGGTCATGGCCCCTTGGCTCTCCCGGTCTCGTTCTTGCGCAGCGCCGCCTGATAGGCGGCGATCTCCTCCTCGGTCTCCTGCTTCATCTCGGCCAAGTGGTCGACCTCGACGAACTGGCCGGACCGGCGGCGCAGCTCCGGCGGGCCGAACAGGTAGACGAGGTGGCGCAGCGCCACGGAGATCGCCGAGAGGGCCAGCAGCACGAAGCAGAGCGGCAGCATCGACTTGATGATCCAGCGCTCCGACAGGCCGGTCATGGCGTTGGAGATCTCGTTGGTCCGGTAGGAGCGCTGGGCGAAGTCGATGCCGAAGTCGAGCAGGATGTAGCAGTAGGTCAGGACGAACAGCAGGCAGCCCAGCAGCTCGATCCAGGCGCGCAGTCGCGGTCTCATGCGCTCGCGCACGATCTCGACGCGGACGTGGCCGTCCTTGAGATAGGTGAAGCCGATGGCGAGCAGGAACAGGGCGGCATGCAGGTGCCACTCCATCTCCTGCAGCTTGGTCGAGCCGATGTTGCGATGAAACCAGGAGGAGGTCAGTGCCGGGTTGGAGCCGACCCAGACGCGCCAGACCACGTCGATCATGATGATCGCTGCAAGCGGCACGAACAGCCAGGAAGCGAGGCGGCCGATCGCCACGACGAAGGCGCTCAGGGCGTCGCTGATCTTGAGCAGGCTAAGCATCTTTAGCGTCTTCGGTCTCGGCTTTGGGCTCGGTCGCGGCGTGCGGCGAAGGCACGGCAGGTGCGGTGCCGCGGCGCGGGGCGCCGGAAGCCGGCCGGTCGATCCGGCAGGTTCCGGCGCCCGCGTCCATGCGTCTCACGGCTCCGGCGGAGCCGCGGCGATCAGAGGTAGCCGAGGTCCTTCCAGGTCGCGTAGCCGGCGCGGAAGGTCGACAGCGACTCCCACACCTCGGCGAAGACCGGGTTCTCCGCGGCCAGCTCGGCGGCGACCTCGTCCCAGGAGTTGCGCAGGGCGTCCAGGATTTCGGGCGGCCAGCGGTGCAGGGTCACGCCTTTCTCCTGCAGCTCCTTCAAGGCGTCGAACTGGATCGCCTCGCCCTCGGCCAAGCCGTAGGCGATGGCCGACTGGCAGACCGTCTCGAGCTGCGCCTTGCGGGTGTCCGACAGGGCGTCCCAGACATCCTTGTTGATCATCAGCTCGAAGAAGGTCGACTGCTGGTGCCAGCCCGGGAAGTAGTAGTGCTTGGCGACCTGGTAGAAGCCGAGCTTCAGGTCGATGGCCGGCATCGAGAACTCGGTGGCGTCGATCGTACCCAGCTCGAGCGCGGGGTAGATGTCGCCGCCCGCCAGCAGCTGGGTCGAAACCCCGTGCTTCTCCATGACCCGGGCGCCCAGGCCGAAGAAGCGCATCTTCAGGCCCTTGAGATCCTCGAGCGTCTTGATCTCCTTGCGGAACCAGCCGGAGGCCTCGGGCGCGATGATGCCGCAGATCAGCGACTTGATGTTATACTTGGCGTAGATCTCGTCGAACAGCTCGCGGCCGCCGCCGAAGTACATCCAAGCGGTGTACTCGCCGGCTCCCGGCCCAAAGGGAACGGCGGCGAAGAGCGCCAGGGCGACCTCCTTGCCAGTCCAGTAGCCCGGGGTCGACCAGGCCGCCTCGACCGCGCCGGCCGAAACCGCGTCGAAGGCTTCCAGCGCCGGAACGATGGCGCCCGGCTCCTGGAAGTTGATGACCAGCTCGCCGCCGGAGACGGCCTCGACCCGCTTGGCGATTTCGACGCCCATCGAGCCCAGCTGGGTCAGCGAGCTGGCGTAGGTCGACTGCATGTTCCACTCGGTCTGCGCCGCGGCCTGCCCGGTCACGCCGGCGAGGCTCAGGCCGACGACCATGGCTGCCGCCACGGTAGTGGCGGTTGCTCTGCGAATTCTCATCGTGATTGCCCTCCCATTCATGGTTGTCGCCGGGCCCCGTCCCCGGCTGGTCTCTTTGTGGCAGCGGTCTGGCTACCGGACCAATTCCTGGTGCGCAAAGCTATCGCGCGCCATGCGTTTTGCACAAGGCAAAACAATGCCGAGCGCAACCCTCGAGGCGGTGCGCGCGGGGCCGAATCGCCGCTCGATCGGGTGATTGCATCGCCTAGCGAGGGGCGCTATACAGCGCCCTTCCGGACTGTCGGGCCGGACCATCGGCCAGACGCCGGGGCGCCAGCCGGGGAGTAGCTCAGCCTGGTAGAGCACCACGTTCGGGACGTGGGGGCCGGAGGTTCGAATCCTCTCTCCCCGACCAACCGGTCGACGAAGGACGCCCCCCCCGCGCGACCGCGGCGGGCGTCTTCGCGTTCGGCGCCGGCCCCCGGTCCCCAAGCATCTCGAACCGAACGCGCCTCGAACCGAACGCGGGCCTTTCGCGTTGAGGAGCATCGGGCGAGCGGCCCTGCGGCCGTGGGGTCGAGCAGGCAGCCGAGGGGCGGGCGCGTGGAGTTTCTTCCGGGCAACAGGATCGAGCCGCTGATCGAGGCCGCGGAGACCTACCCGGCGCTCGAAAGGGCGATCGCCGGCGCGCGGCAGAGCGTCCACATGGCCTACTGGACGATCGACCCCGGCCTGCCGCTCTGTTCCGACGTGCTGGAGGGGGAGGCGACTGAGGGCGGCCCTGGCCGGCAGGCGACTTGGCTGGACCTGGTCGCCGCGACGGTCGAGCGCGGCGTCGTCGCGCGCATCCTGATCGCCGACTTCGACCCGGTGCTCGGCCGCGAGTTCCACGAGAGCGCCTGGGCCGCCTATCGCCGCTTCCTCCAGATCCGCGAAGGCCTGAGCGAAGCGGCGCGCGAACGCCTGAAGGTCGTCTGCACCCGCCACGAGGCGCGCATCGGCCAGAGCGTGCGGCTGCTGGCCCAGCCGGTGATCCGCCGCCACGTCAAGGAGTCGCGCGACGCGCTGCGCCGGACTCAGGCCGAGGAGGGCCGCCAGGCGGCGCTCGACAAGCTGGGCAACCTGCCGGGCCTGTGGCGCTACATCCGGCCGTTCGGGCGCGGCGGCTTCTCGCTGATGCCCAACGCCTGGCCGACGGTCTACCCGGCGGCGCACCACGAGAAGCTCTGCGTCGTCGACGACCGGCTGGCCTTCCTCGGCGGCCTCGACATCGACGCCCAGCGCAAGGACAGCCAGGCGCACGAGAACGACTTCGCCTGGCACGACGTCGCCTGCCGCCTGGAAGGCCCGGTCGCGCTGGCCTTCGCTCGCCACTTCCGGCGCCGCTGGAACGCCGAGCTCGACGACTACCTCGCCTTCCTGCGCAAGACCCGCCGCCCGAGATCCGTGGCGCCCCTGCCGACGCCGGGGGCCGTCGAGAAGCTGCCGGTCGAGCTCCCTGCCGAGGACGCTCCAGGGGAAGAGGCGTCCCCCGGCGGTCCGCCATCGGTCCCGGCACCGGACGGTCTGGTCGAGGCGGTGCCCCTGCGCACCATCTCCGCGCAGATGAAGTCCTCCTTCTCGCGCGCGCCGCGCAACGTCGTCGCCGAGATCCGCGACGGCTACCTCTGGGCGATCGGCAGCGCCGAGCGGCTGATCTACATCGAGACCCAGTTCCTGCGCAGCCAGACGATCGTCGACGCGCTGGTCGCCCGCGCCCGCGCGGTGGACACTCTGGAGATCATCATCCTGCTGCCGCTGCTGCCCGAGAACCTGCTGCGTTTCAGCGAGCCGAACGGCGCCACCACCAAGGGGCAGGAGCTGCAGGAGCGGGCCGTGCACAGGCTGCGCCGGGAGGTCGCCGAACGGGTCGGCATCTTCACCCTGCTGCGCGCCGGCTCCGGCACGATCGACCCCGAGGCCGAGCGCGAGAAGGTCGTCGAGAGCATGATCTACATCCACGCCAAGACCCTGGTCGTCGACGACCGGCTGGCGCTGATCGGCTCGGCGAACCTGAACGACCGCAGCCTGCTGTGCGATACCGAGACGGCGGTCCTGTGGCGCGGCGAAGCCTCGGCGCGCCACTACCGCGAACGGCTGTGGCGCCACGCGCTGGGCCTCGACGTCTCCGGCTGGGAGGACGGGCTGCTCGAGCGCTGGAAGAAGATCGCCCACCGCAACATCCGCGCCACCGCCGAGGAGCGGCAGGGCTACGTCGTGCCGCTTTCGGAGTCGGCGGTCGAGGCCTTCGCCGAGAGCTCCCTGCTGGTGCCGCCGGAACTGGTGTGACCGGGCGAGCGGCGCTGCCCGCCGGCCCTCAGTCCGGCTCGCCCGGGAACTGCGCGGCGTCGGGCGGGATCGCGACGCCCGGCAGGCGGCTCCTGGTCCAGATGTGGATCGCCTCCGCCAGATCGACCGGCCGGTCGAGCGTCCCGGCCTTGACGGTCAGGGTGCCGGCGTCCGGGCTCGCCTCGTGCCACAGCCGGGTTCCGCACGCAGGGAAGAAGCGGCAGTCGAGCCTGCCGCCGCTGTCGGTCGGCCGGGACCAGCAGCCGGGCGCGCCCTGGAGCAGCCGGAAAGAGGCGCGCGCCACCTGGTAGGACAGGCCGAAGGCCGAGCCCGACTGGCGCCGGCATTCGGTGCAGTGACAGGCATAGAGGGCGAGCGGGGTGTCTGCGCATTGGTAGCGGACCGCGCCGCACTGGCAGCCGCCGGTCCGCGTGGTGCCGGTCCGCATGGCGCCTAGTAGAGGCGCTCGACGCAGAAATCGACGACGTCGAGCAGGGCCTGGCGGGCCTCGTTGTCGGGCAGCACGACCATGGCCTCGCGGGCGCGGGCGCCGTACTCCTGCGCGCGGCCTTTGGAATCGGCGATCGCCCGGTGGCGGTTGAGCAGCTGCAGGGCGTGGGCAAAGTCGCCCTCGCCCTGGTCCAGGTCCTCCAGGCAGCGGCGCCAGAAGGCGCGCTCGCTCTCGTCGCCGCGAGCGTAGGCGAGCACCACCGGCAGGGTGATCTTGCCTTCCCGGAAGTCGTCGCCGCAGCTTTTGCCCAGGCCGCCGTCGTCGCCCGTGTAGTCGAGGATGTCGTCGACCAGCTGGAAGGCGATGCCGAAGTTGAGGCCGTAGCCGTAGAGCGCCTCCTCGTCGGCCTCCGGCCGCCCGGCGACGATCGCGCCGACCTGGCAGGCGGCGGCGAAGAGGGCGGCAGTCTTGGCGCGGATCACCTCGAGGTAGGCGCCCTCGTCGGTCGCCATGTCGTTGGCGGTCATCAGCTGGTGGACCTCGCCCTCGGCGATGATCGCCGAGGCGTCGGAGAGGGCCTTGAGGACCTTCAGCGAGCCGTCCTCGACCATCAGCTGGAAGGCGCGGCTGAACAGGAAGTCGCCGACCAGCACGCTGGCCTTGTTGCCGAACACAGCGTTGGCGGTCTGCAGGCCGCGCCGCAGCTCGCTGGCGTCGACCACGTCGTCGTGCAGCAGGGTCGCGGTGTGGATGAACTCGACGCAGGCAGCCAGGGCCATCTGCCGCTCGCCCTCGGCCTTGCACAGCCGGGCACTGGCCAGGGTCAGCATGGGCCGCAGCCGCTTGCCGCCGGCCGCGATGATGTGGCCGGCCAGCTGCGGAATCAGCGCGACCGGCGATTGCATCTTGTCGAGGATGATCTCGTTGACCCGCTTCAGGTCGCTTTCGACGAGGCGGACCAGCGGCTCGATCCCACCTCCCTCGGACGGCTTTGGTTGCTTCAGGTCGATGGCTGCGGCCAAGATCGCGTTTCCGTGTCTATCTTGTGCGTCCCGCGGTGACGCCCGGCTAGGCCTCCCTCAGCCTTGCAGCGCAGCATAGGGGCCACTTCTAGGCGGTCAAGCGGAACCCGGGCACGTCCAAGCGTCGTGAGGACCACATGAAGGAAGTTTTGCGCAGCACCGATCCCGTCAAGATCTCCTGGATCAAGGCGCTGCTCAAGGACGCCGGAATCGAGGTCCTCGACCTCGACCTGCACACCTCGGTCCTGGAGGGCTCGGCGGTCGCGATCCCGCGGCGCCTGGCGGTGATCGACGAGGACTTCGAGGCGGCGCGTCGCGTCCTCGAGGCTTCCGGCGAGGAGATCAGCCGTGGCGACGGCTTCTTCGGCTGAGCCGCCGCCGGCCGTCGCGGACGGCGGCGGCGAGGCGCCCGACGCCCTGCTCGGTGGACGCCTGCGCCTGTTTCAGCCGGCCCAGGGCTACCGTGCGGCGATCGATCCGGTGCTGCTTGCCGCGGCGGTGCCGGCGCGGGCCGGAGAGCGGCTGCTGGAGCTCGGCCTGGGCAGCGGCGCCGCCGCGCTCTGCCTGCTGCGCCGGGTCGCGGGCTGCCGGGTCGCGGGCCTGGAGCTGCAGCCCGAGCTGGCGGCGCTGGCGCGGCGCAACGCCTCGGAAAACGGCCTGAGCGACCGGCTCGAGGTCGTCGAGGGCGACCTGCGGCGGCTGCCGGCCGGGCTCGGCCGGGGCTACGACCGCGTCTTCGCCAACCCGCCGTTCCACGGCGAGGCCCGGCCCTCGCCGGACGCCCAGCGCGCCACCGCCCATCATGCCGCGGCCGGCGAGCTCTGCGACTGGATCGAGGCCGCGCTGCGCTGCCTGCGCCCCGAGGGCACGCTGACCCTGATCCTGCGCAGCGACAGGCTGCCCGAGGCGCTGGCGGCGCTCGCGGGCCGGGCCGGCGAGCTGCGCCTGCTGCCGCTCTGGCCGAAGCCGGGCCGGCCGGCGCGGCGCCTGCTGCTGCAGGCGCGCAAGGGCGCCCGCGCGCCCCTGATCCTGCTGTCCGGAATGCTTTTGCATGAAGCCGACGGGCGCTTTACGCTGGCCGCCGACGCGGTACTGCGGGACGCGGTGGCGCTGCCGCTGAGCGCGGAGGAGGGCTGGCGCCCACCGCAGGAAATCTGAGTAGAACGGTCGCCCAGGCAGCATGTTCGCCTCCCTACGCCGCCATCCCGCCCTGCAGCGCCTGCTGCTGATCGGCCCCGCCGTCGGGATGATCGGCTTCTTCATGATCGTCCCGCTCGGCCTGATGGTCGTGGTCTCGCTGCTCCAGCGCAACATCTACGGCGGCGTCCAGTGGGACAGCTTCTCGACCGACGCCTACGTCAAGTTCCTGTTCGAGCGGAACCTCGACGACACCCTTTCCTTCACCACGATCTACCTGCAGATCTTCCTGCGCTCCTTCTGGCTGTCGCTGACGACCACCGCGGTCGCGCTGCTGGTCGGCTTTCCGGTCGCGCTCTACATGACGATGCAGCGCGAGCCCTACCGGACGGTGCTGATCTTTCTGGTCACCGTGCCCTTCTGGACCAACCTGCTGGTGCGCAACTATGCCTGGGTCCTGCTGCTGCGCGACACCGGGCTGATCAACGGCGCCCTGCTCGGCGTCGGCATCATCGACCACCCCCTGCCGCTGCTCTACACGCCCTTCGCCGTGGCCGTCGGCCTGGCCTATTCCTTCATGCCTTTCATGGTACTGCCGATCTACGCCAGCCTCGAGAAGATCGACTTCCGCCTGGTCGAGGCCGCCTACGACCTCTACGCCGACCGCAGGACGATGCTGCGCCGCATCGTGCTGCCGCTCGCCAAGCCCGGCATCGTCGCCGGCAGCATCCTGGTCTTCGTGCCCTGCCTGGGCGCCTACGTGACGCCGGCCCTGCTCGGCGGCAGCAAGACCCTGATGATCGGCAACCTGGTCGCGGGCCGCTTCAGCGAAGCGCGCGACTGGCCGTTCGGCGCGGCGCTGGCCTTCTTCCTGCTGGCCATGGTCCTGGCCGCCATGACCTTCCAGGCGCTGCGCAGCCGGCGCCGCGAGGCGGCCGGCTGATGGCCGGCGCGGCACAGCCGCCGCCGCGGCGCGGCAAGGGCTTCCGGACCCGCCACTTCCCCGGCCTGGCGACCGTCTCGGCGGTGTTTTTCGCCTATCTCTACCTGCCGATCGCGATCCTGGTCGCGCTGTCCTTCAACGAGAACCGCACGGCGACGATCTGGACCGAGTTCACGACCGACTGGTACCTGCGCGCGCTGTCCAACAGCGACATGCTGCAGGCCGCCGGGAACTCGCTGATCATCGCCGCCTCGGCGATGCTGCTCTCGACGACGATCGCGACCCTGGCGGCCCTCGGCATGAGCCGGCGCCGGTTCCGCGGCGCCACCGGCGTCACGGCGCTGCTGTCGCTGCCGCTGATCGTCCCCGAGATCGTCACCGCCGTGGCGACGCTGCTGTTCTTCGTGGCGCTCGGCCTGCAACTCGGCCTGACGACCGTGATCATCGCCCACACGGTCTTCTGCATCCCCTTCGCCTACCTGCCGATCCGCGCCCGCCTGCAGGACATGGACCCCGCGCTGCGCGAGGCCGCCGCCGACCTCTATGCCAACGAGTGGCGCAGCTTCGTGCGGGTCATCCTGCCGCTGCTGTTCCCCGGCATCCTCTCGGGCGCGATGCTGGCCTTCATCATCTCGCTCGACGACTTCGTCATCACCTTCTTCACGGCCGGCGCCGGCTCGACGACGCTGCCGGTCTACATCTTCAGCCTGATCCGCATGGGCGTCACGCCGGAGGTCAACGCGATCTCGGCGCTGATGCTGCTGATCTCGATCACCTTCGTGACGATCTCCTTCGTTCTGGCCAGCGGCAAGAACCGCATCTGAGCGGGCCGGAGCGACACAAGGGTGCGCGGGGATTCGCGGGCGCGCCGCCGCGGATTTGGGCATTCCGGCGGCTCGTGCTAAACTCGCTGAATGACCGTTCAACCAAAGAAGCGGGAGGCATCACCATGCAATCGTTGCGTTTCCTGACCGCCGGTGCCGGGGCCTTCGCCCTCGCGGCGGCTTTGACCACCAGCCTCGCCCTGCCGCAGGCCGCCAAGGCCGAGGGCGATCTGCACCTCTTCAACTGGTCGAACTACTTCCCGCCCGAGCTGATGGAGAAGTTCGAGAAGGACACCGGCATCTCGGTCTCGCTCGACACCTACGCCTCGGACGAAGACATGTTGGCCAAGATCCAGGCCGGCGGCGGCGGCTACGACATCGTCTTCCCCTCGGGGTCGACTGTGACCGTGATGATCAGCCAGGGCCTGGCCGAGAAGATCGACGCCTCGACGCTGCCGAACTTCAAGAACGTCATGGCCCCGCACGATGCGCCGACCACGGACCCGAAGCGCGAGTACTCGATCCCCTACATGTGGGGCACGACCGGCGTCAGCTACGATTCCGAGAAGCTCGGCACGCTGCCGGAGAGCTGGGAGTGGTACTTCAAGCCGACCGAGGAGATCGCCCAGGCCGGTCTCGCGTCGCTCAACGACATGCGCGACGTCTACTACGCCGCCGCCTACTACCTCGGTGTCGACAAGTGCACCGACAATGCCGAGGAGGCGCAGCAGATCCTGGACCTGCTGCTGGGCCAGAAACCGCACCTCAAGCTCTACAGCTCCGAGGGCACGATCGACCGCATGATCGCCGGCGAGGTGGCGGTCCACATGCAGTGGAACGGTGCCGCGCATCGCGTCAAGGAAGAGCGGCCCAGCGTCGTCTACGTCTATCCCGAGGAAGGCGCGACCTTCTGGTCGGACAGCATGATGGTGCCGGCCGGCGCTCCCAACAAGGAGAACGCCAAGACCTTCCTGAACTGGATGATGGAGCCGGAGAACGCCGCCATCGCCAGCAACTACACGGGCTACATGAATGCCATCAAGGGCTCCAGCGAGCACCTCGAGGAGAGCCTGAAGAACGATCCGGCGGTCAACATGCCGGAGGAGTACGCCGAGCGCCTGCGGCCCTTCAAGGAGTGCAACGAGAAGGCGGTCGAGCTGCGCGACCGCGTCTGGACGCGCCTCAAGGGCTGAGCCGTATCACCGGCAGTGAAGACGGACCCGGCCGCCCCACGGCCCGGGCCGCGTTGCGGGCGGCGCAATTCTCCCGAGAAATCGGATAGTGTCGATCGGATAGAGTCGGCGGCAGGCAGCCCCCGACGCGCGGAGCGGACATGACGGTCATGGCGGTGGAGGCGCAGGGCGTCTCGAAGGTCTTCGGCAGCGGTGCCGGCGCGGTGCGGGCGCTCGACGAAGTCGACGTCGCGATCAGGCAGAACGAGTTCTTCACGCTGCTCGGCCCGTCGGGCTGCGGCAAGACCACCCTGCTGCGTCTGATCGCCGGCTTCGAGCAGCCGACCTCGGGCGAGATCCTGCTCGAGGGCCAGCCGATCGCCGGCACGCCGCCCTTCCGCCGGCCGGTCAACACGGTGTTCCAGAGCTACGCCCTGTTCCCGCACATGACCGTAGCCCAGAACGTCGGCTTCGGCCTGGAGATGCTCGGCCAGGACCGCAAGACCATCGCCGGCACCGTCGAGCGCACCCTGGCGCTGGTCAAGCTCGGCGGCATGGCCGACCGCCGGCCGGCGCAGCTCTCCGGCGGCCAGCAGCAGCGCGTGGCGCTGGCGCGGGCGCTGGCCAACCGGCCGAAGGTGCTGCTGCTCGACGAACCGCTCTCCGCGCTCGACCTGAAGCTGCGCAAGGAGATGCAGATCGAGCTCAAGCGCCTGCAGCACGAGACCGGCATCACCTTCGTGTTCGTGACCCACGACCAGGAGGAGGCGCTGACCATGTCGGACCGCGTCGCGGTCATGAGCGAGGGCAAGATCCTGCAGATCGGCGATCCTGCGGAAATCTACGAGAAGCCGACCCGGCGCTTCGTCGCCGACTTCATCGGCGAGACCAACTTCGTCGAGGCCGAGGTGTTGGCCGCCGAGGGCTCGGCCCTGCGCGTGCGCCTGCCCGGCGGCGGCGCGCTCTCGGTCGCCGATGCCTTCGAGCACAAGCCGGGGCAGGTCGTGACCCTGGCGGTGCGCCCCGAACGCGCCGAGCTCCGCGCTCTCGGGGAGGCGGCCCAGGGTGACGCAGTCGAGGACGCGGCCGGGCAGCTGGGCGGCACGGTCGAGACCATCGTCTACTTCGGCACCGACACGACCTACCACGTGACCCTGGAAGACGGCGGCCGCTTCGTGGCGCGCCTGCAGAACCGCGAGGGCGCCGCGCGCCGCCACGAGGTCGGCGAGCGCGTCGCCATCCTGCTGCCGTCCGAGGCGGTCCAGGTGCTGCGCGATTGACCCGGCGGCCTTGCGGCCCCAGATCGGCGGTTCGCCCGCCGCCCCGCACCGAAGCCCCTGCCTCCAGGTTCCTGCCATGACTCCCGCCACCGCCCCCTTCACGGACAGCCTCACGGTCGCGCTCTGGGCGACCAACCTGGCGCAGCCGCTCAACGGCCTCGACGGCTGGGCCGCGCTGGTCGACCGCCGCATGGCCGAGGCCAAGGCCCGCGGCGCCGACCTGCTGGTCATGCCGGAGTACTGCTCCGAGCAGTGGCTGTCCTTCGCCCCCGCCGGCCTTAAAGGCAGCGACGAGATCGAGTGGATGGCGGCGCAGTCGGACGCGGCGCTGGAGGCGATCCGCGAGCTTCCGGCCCGGCACGACATGGCGCTGCTCGCCGGCACCGTCCCGGTCCGCTTCGAGCCGCGGCAAGAGTCGGGCGGCGAGCCGATCCCGCCCTTCCTCAACCGTGCCCACCTGCTGCTGCCCGACGGCCGCCTCCTGCGCCAGGACAAGCTCTGCCTGACGCCGGGCGAGAAGGACCCGGCCGGCTGGAACCTCTCGACCGGCGACGAGGTCAGGATCGTCGAGTGGCGGGGCGTGCGCCTGGCGACGCTGATCTGCCTCGACGTCGAGATGCCGGCCCTGTCCAGCCTGCTGGCGCCGCTCGACCTCGACCTGCTGCTGGTGCCCTCCATGACGAGCAAGCTCTCGGGCTACTCGCGGGTTTTCGACTGCGCCAAGGCGCGCGCCGTCGAGCTGCAGTGCGCGGTCGCCGCGGTCGGCGTCGTCGGCGCGGCGGCGACCGGCCGGCCGCGCGAGGGCAACGTCTCGGGCGCCAGCCTGTTCGTGCCCTGCGAGGAGGCGCTGGGCTACACCGGCCGGCTCGCGGAGATCGCGGCCGCCGCCGGGGCCGAGGACGAGGGGCCGCTGCTGGTCGCCGAGGTGCCGCTGGCCACGATCCGCGCCCTGAAGCGCGGCGGCGCCGAGGTCTGGCCGGGCGCCTGGCGCGCCGATCACGTCACCGCGGTCGAGGAGGACTAGGTCCGCCATGCTGACTGTCTACAGCGACGATCACCGGCTGCACGACGGCAAGGTCGAGTTTGAGGGCGGCAAGCTGGTGCCCTGCTACGAGATGCCCCGCCGTGCCGACCTCGTCCTGGCGCGGACGCGCGAGCAGGCGATCGGCGAGGTGATCGAGCCCGAGGACTTCGGACTCGCACCGATCCTGCGGGTCCACGAGGCCGGCTTCGTCGAGTTCCTGAAGGGTGCCTGGGACCGCTGGATCGCGACCGGCCGCGACTTCGACGCGCTGCCCTTCGCCTGGGCGGTGCGCGGCATGCGCGCCGACCGCATCCCCGAGTCGATCGACGGCCAGCTCGGCTACTACTCCTTCGACGCCGGCACGCCGATCACCGCCGGGACCTGGCAGGCGGTCGCCAGCTCGGTCAACGTCGCCCTGACCGGCCAGCGCCGGGTCGCGGCCGGCGCGCGCGCCGTCTTCTCGCTGTGCCGGCCGCCGGGCCACCACGCGGCCGCCGGCTACTACGGCGGCTACTGCTTCCTCAACAACGCCGCCATCGCCGCCCAGGCCTTCCGCGACGGCGGTGCGGAGCGGGTCGCGATCCTCGACGTCGACTACCACCACGGCAACGGCACCCAGTCGATCTTCTACGACCGCGGCGACGTCTTCTTCGCCTCGCTGCACGGCCATCCGCTCGACGAGTATCCCTTCTTCCTCGGCTACGAGGACGAGACCGGGCAGGGCGCGGGCGAGGGCTGCAACGCCAACTTCCCGCTGCGCTGGGGCACCGGCTTCGAGCTCTGGTCGGAGGCGCTGGACGCCGCCTGCCGACGCATCGCGGCCTACGGCGCCGACGCCCTGGTCGTCTCGCTCGGGGTCGACACCTACAAGGACGACCCGATCAGCCGCTTCAGGCTCGAGCAGGCCGACTACCCGGTGATCGGCCGGCGCATCGCCGGCCTTGGCCTGCCGACGCTGTTCGTCATGGAAGGCGGCTACGCGGTCGAGGAGATCGGCATCAACGCCGTCGGCGTGCTGAGCGGCTTCGAGGCGGCGGCGTGAGGTTGTCCGCTCCGCAGCGCCGAACCATCTGATCGCCATGGATCCTCGCAAGCTTCTCTCCTGGCTGCCGTTCGGGCGCTTTCGCGAGCCGCGGCCGCTCGTCTCGGTGCTTCGCCTCGACGGCGGCATCGGTCCCGGCGGCACGCTGCGCCGCGCCCTCAACATCAAGAGCCTCGCCGGGCCGATCGAGCGAGCCTTCCAGCCCAGGCGCCTCGCCGCGGTGGCGCTGGTCGTCAACTCGCCGGGCGGCTCTGCCGCGCAGTCGGCTCTGATCGCCAGGCGGATCCGGCAGCTCGCCGACGAGAAGCAGGTGCCCGTCTTCGCCTTCGTCGAGGACGTCGCCGCCTCGGGCGGCTACTGGCTCGCCTGCGCCGCCGACGAGATCTACGCGGACGAGGCCTCGATCGTCGGCTCGATCGGCGTGATCTACGCCGGCTTCGGCTTCGTCGAGCTGCTCGACAAGCTCGGCGTCGAGCGGCGCGTCCACACCGCCGGCACGCGCAAGGCGATCCTCGATCCCTTCCAGCGCGAGAAGCCCGAGGACGTCGAACTGCTGCTCGGCATGCAGGCCGATCTGCACGAGACCTTCAAGGACTATGTCCGGACCCGCCGGGGCGCGCGCCTGAAGGGCGGCGACGAGCTCTACACCGGCGCCTTCTGGACCGGCCGGCGGGCACTCGAGCTGGGCCTGGTCGACGGCCTCGGCGAGATCCGCGGGCAGCTCAGGGCCCGCTTCGGCGAGAAGGTCGAGCTGCGCCCGGTGCTCCGCGAGCGCCGGGGCCTGGGCAGGCTGCTGCGTCCCGCCGGCCTCGATTCCGAAGAGCTTGCCGCCTCCTTCGTCGCCGAGCTGGCCTCGCAGGGCGAGGAACGCCTGCTCTGGAGTCGCTTCGGGCTCTGAGCTCGAGGAGGCTGGAATCGGCAGGCGGCATTGTAGTGCGATTGATTCGCATTATCAGATAGGGTAAACAGGTTTCGCCGATCCGGGGCAGACCCGGCCGGACCGACCAGACGCTGATAATGAGAGGCGTTCGCATGCAAGGGAAACCCGTGATGTCCGTGCTCGAGCCGCTCGAAGAGCAGGCCGACGACGGGCTGCCGATCCTCGAGACGCCGGAGCGCCTGCTGCTGTCGCTGTTGCGGCGCTGGCTCGAGGGCGCGACCGGGGGCGACTACGCCGAGTGGCAGGCCGCCTGGAACGAGGCGGCTGCGGCGCTCGGCCCGGAGGCGGCGCGCAGCGTCCTGGCGGCGATGGAGCGCACGATCCGCCGGGTCGCGCTCCATGCCGACGGCCGCATCACCTACCACAAGCCCTGCTGCCGCTGCGTCGGTGCCGACGAGATGACCCTGCTGCAGCTGGTGGCGCGGGCTCAGCGCCGGATCGGCCCGCGGCCCGAACTGCTCGCCGCCCTGCTGGTCGCGCCGGCGGGCGTCGTCGCCGTGGTCGAGGCGGCGACGCGGCTCGGCGAGGCGCTGCTGACCTGCGGCCAGTGCCTGCCGCTGCGCGAGCTCGAGCTCAGGCAGGCGGAGCGGCCGGAAGCGGCGGCGCCGGCCTCCACCCTGCACTGATCCCATTCGACAGGCGCCGCTGCCCTTGGGGGAGGGCGGGCGGTCCCTGCGGGCGGCGCACGGCCGACTTCCCGGTCCCTGCCGTGCGCCGCCCCTTTTCCCTGTGGGCGGGGTCCGCCAAGCGCACCCCGCGCCGGCGCCGCTTGACGCTTCGGCGCCCGGCCCCCTACAACCCGGGCATGTTCGGCCTGCCCTCGATCCAGAAGCTGCTGCTGCTCGCCGCCATCGTCGCGGCGGTCTGGTACGGCTTCAAGCTGGTCGGCCGCCTGAGCGCGCAGCGCAAGGCGGAGCAGAAGCTGCGCGCCGGCCAGGGCGGCGCCTCGGCCTCCGATCTCGGCCGGGACGGTGGACGCTCGCGTAGCGCCGCGCGCGCCGAGCTGAAGACCGAGGAGATGGAGGCCTGCCCGTCCTGCGGCGCCTACGTCGCCAGCGGCAAGGCGCGCAGCTGCGGGCGTGCCGACTGTCCCTACTGAGGCGGCCTCCCCTCGCGCGGTTCGTGGCGCGCCTCACGGTGAGCTTCTCGAACAGCGGAGGGCGCTGGCGCCCCTGGGCCGCGCCGACCCGGCTACCGCAACCTTGATTTGGCGGGGGGCCGCCGATAGGGTGCGGCTCGCTTTCCGCAGCGCAGCAAGGCGCCGGCCGGAAGCGCTTCGCCCAGGCTTCTCCAGCCCCCGCCTCTCGAGTCCCCGGTTGCCATGCCGAAGCGCCACGCCGACAAGAGCACCTGCTTCCAGCGCCTGGTCCTGACGCTCCAGACCTACTGGGCGGACCGCGGCTGCGTGATCCTGCAGCCCTACGACATGGAGATCGGCGCGGGCACCTTCCATCCGGCCACGACCCTGCGCTCGCTCGGCCCCGACCGGGTCTGGAACTGCGCCTACGTGCAGCCCTCGCGGCGGCCGACGGACGGGCGCTACGGCGAGAACCCGAACCGGCTGCAGCACTACTACCAGTATCAGGTGCTGATGAAGCCCTCGCCGCCGGACATCCAGGAGCTCTACCTGGGCTCGCTGCGCGCCCTCGGCATCGACCCCCTGGAGCACGACATCCGCTTCGTCGAGGACGACTGGGAGAGCCCGACCCTGGGCGCCTGGGGCCTCGGCTGGGAAGTCTGGTGCGACGGCATGGAGGTCACGCAGTTCACCTACTTCCAGCAGGTCGGCGGCATCGACTGCGACCCGGTGCCGGTCGAGCTGACCTATGGCCTGGAGCGGCTGATCATGTACGTCCAGGGCGTCGACAACGTCTACGACCTGGACTGGGACGGCGTGCCGGCCGAGCAGGGCGGCAAGTCCTACGGCGACGTCTTCCTGCAGGCCGAGCGCGAGTTCAGCGCCTACAACTTCGAGATCGCCGACACCGGGCGGCTGTTCCGCCACTTCGAGGACGCCGAGGCCGAGTGCCGGCTGGTGCTCGCCAGCGGCCGGGCCCTGCCGGCCTACGACCAATGCATGAAGGCCAGCCACCTGTTCAACCTGCTCGACGCCCGCGGCGTCATCTCGGTGACCGAGCGCCAGGCCTACATCGGCCGCGTGCGCGCCCTGGCCAAGGGCTGCTGCGAGGCCTGGGTCGCGAGCTTCGCGGAGCGGCCCGATGGCTGAACTGTTCCTGGAGCTGCTCGGCGAGGAGATCCCGGCGCGCATGCAGGCGCGCGCCGCCGCCGACCTGCAGAAGCTGGTGACCGGCAGGCTCGCCGCCGCCGGCCTCGCCTTCAAGACCGCCCGGGCCTTCGTCACGCCGCGCCGCCTGGCCCTGGTGGTCGCGGGCCTGCCGGCCCGGCAGCCCGACGTCACCGAGGAGAAGAAGGGGCCGAAGGTCGGCGCGCCCGAGCAGGCGCTGGCCGGCTTCCTCAAGGCCAACGGCCTGGCCGAGGTCGCCGAGGCCGAGGTCCGCGAGACCGACAAGGGCAGCTTCTATTTCGTGGTGCGGGCGATCGCCGGGCGCGACACCCGCCTGGTGCTGCCCGAGATCCTGGCGGCCGCGATCGGCGAGCTGGGTTGGCCGAAGTCGATGCGCTGGGCCGATCACGCCTTCCGCTGGGTGCGCCCGCTGCAGGGCGCCGTCGCCCTCTTCGACGGCGCGGCGCTGGAGGGCGGCATCGAGCTCGGCGGCGGGCTCGGCGACGGTCTGGGCGGCGGGCGGATCGCCTTCGGGCGGACCAGCGTCGGCCACCGATTCCTGGCGCCCGAGCCCTTCGAGGTCGAGAGCTTCGCCGACTACCAGGCCAAGCTGCGCGATGCCTGTGTTCTGCTCGATCCCGAGGAGCGGCGCGACGAGATCCTCGGCCAGGCGCGCGCCCTGGCCGACCTCGAGGGCCTGACGCTGCGCGAGGATGCCGGCCTGATCGAGGAGGTCGCCGGCCTGGTCGAATGGCCGGTCGCGCTGGTCGGCCGGATCCCCGAGCGCTTCATGGCGATCCCGCCGGAGGTCTTGACGACCTCGATGAAGGCGCACCAGCGCTACCTCGCCCTGGAGCGCTCCGACGGCAGCCTGGCCGACCGCTTCGTCGTCGTCGCCAACATCGAGGCCGAGGCCGGGTCGTTGCGCCGTCGCAACATCGTTGGCGGCAACGAGCGCGTGCTGGCGGCCCGCCTGTCGGACGCCGCCTTCTTCTGGGACCAGGACCGCAAGCGCAGCCTGCAGAGCCGGGTCGGGGCACTCGGCGACATCGTCTTCCACGCCCGCCTCGGCACGCTGCAGGCCAAGGTCGAGCGGATCATCGAGCTGGCGGTGGCCCTGGTCGCGGAGATTCCGGGCGCCGAAGTCGGGCCGGTGCGCTCGGCCGCCGAACTCTGCAAGGCCGACCTGACGACCGGCATGGTCGGCGAGTTCCCCGAGCTGCAGGGCGTCATGGGCCGCTACTACGCGCTGGCCGACGGCGAGCGGCCCGAGGTCGCCGAGGCGGTCGCCGAGCACTACGCGCCGCTCGGCCCGGCGGACCGCTGCCCGAGCGCGCCGACCTCGGTCGCCGTCGCCCTCGCCGACAAGCTCGACACCCTGGTCGGCTTCTGGGCGATCGGCGAGAAGCCGACCGGCAGCAAGGACCCCTATGCCCTGCGGCGCGCCGCCCTGGGCGTGATCCGCCTGATCGTCGAGAACGGTCTCAGGATCTCCCTGGCCCGGGCCCTGGCGACCGCCCAGCAGGGCTACCGGGGTCTCGAGGCGGCGCCGGTCGCGCCGGCGCTCTTGGAGTTCTTCGCCGACCGCCTGAAGGTCGCACTGCGCGAGCAGGGTGTCCGCCACGATCTGATCGCCGCGGTCTTCGCGGTGCGGCGTGCCGACGGCGGCGCCGAGGACGACCTGGTCCGCCTGCTCGCCAAGGTCGAGTCCCTGGCCGCCTTCCTGGCGAGCGACGACGGCGCCAACCTGCTGGTCGCCTACCGGCGCGCCGCCAACATCGTGCGCATCGAGGAGAAGAAGGACAAGGCGCGCCACCGCGGCGAGGTCGCGGTCGCGCTGCTGCGGCTGCCCGAGGAGCAGGCGCTGCTGATGGCGCTGGAGGAAGCCGAGGAGCAGGCCGCCGCCGCCCTGGCGCGCGAGGACTTCGGCGGCGCGATGACGGCCCTGGCGCTGCTGCGCCGCCCGCTCGACGCCTTCTTCGAGCGGGTCACGGTCAACGACGAGGAGGCGGTGCTGCGGCAGAACCGCCTGGCGCTGCTGGCGCGCATCGGCGCGACCCTCGGCACGGTCGCCGACTTCGCCGCGATCGAAGGCTGACGGCGGCCGTCCGCATTGAACGGCCAGGCCGGAACGCCGGCCGCGGTTTCGGGTTGTTGTGCGATGCAAACCGAGCGTGAACCAGGGGGCAGGACGAGGCGAATGACGAAGTGGGTGTACAGCTTCGGCGGCGGCGCCGGCGAAGGCCGGGCGGAAATGCGCAACCTGCTCGGCGGCAAGGGTGCCAACCTGGCCGAGATGGCCTCGATCGGCCTGCCCGTGCCGCCCGGCTTCACCATCACCACCGAGGTCTGCACCGAGGTCACCCAGAAGGGCGGCTACCCGGCCGAGCTGAAGGAGCAGGTCCGCGCCGCCCTGGCGGCGGTCGAGGCCGCGCTCGGCATGACCTTTGGCGACAGCGAGAACCCGCTGCTGGTCTCGGTGCGCTCGGGCGCCCGGGTCTCGATGCCCGGCATGATGGACACGGTGCTCAACCTCGGGCTCACCGACGCGACCGTCGAGGGCCTGGCCCGGCGCTCCGGCGACGCGCGCTTCGCCTACGATTCCTACCGCCGCTTCATCCAGATGTTCGGCGACGTCGTGCTCGGCGTCGACCACCACTATTTCGAGGAGATCCTGGAGCTGGCCAAGGAGGACCTGGGCAAGACCCTCGACACCGAGCTGACCGCGGAGGAGTGGCGCGAGGTCGTCGAGCAGTACACCGCCAAGGTCGAGGAGGAGACGGGCGCCCCCTTCCCGCAGGACCCCGAGGCCCAGCTCTGGGCGGCGATCGGCGCGGTCTTCCAGTCCTGGACCAACCAGCGCGCGGTCAGCTACCGGCGGCTCTACGGCATTCCCGAGGAGTGGGGCACGGCGGTCAACGTCCAGGCCATGGTGTTCGGCAACATGGGCGACGACTGCGCGACCGGCGTCGCCTTCACCCGCGATCCCTCGACCGGCGAGAACCAGTTCTACGGCGAGTATCTGGTCAACGCCCAGGGCGAGGACGTGGTCGCCGGCATCCGCACGCCGCAGAGCATCACCGTCGCCAGCAAGGAGAAGAGCGGCTCGGACCTGCCGGCCATGGAGGAGACCATGCCGGAGATCTACCGGCAGCTGGTCGAGGTCCGCGAGAAGCTCGAGCAGCACTACCGCGACATGCAGGACATCGAGTTCACCGTGCAGTCCGGCACGCTCTACATGCTGCAGACGCGCGCCGGCAAGCGCACCGCCAAGGCGGCGCTGAGGATCGCCTGCGACATGGTCGGCGAAGGCCTGATCGCCGAGGCCGAGGCGGTCTCGCGGGTCGAGCCGGGCTCGCTCGACCAGCTGCTGCACCCGACCCTCGACCCCCAGGCCGAGCGCCGGGTCATCGCCCGCGGCCTGCCGGCCTCGCCGGGCGCCGCCTCGGGCGTCGTGGTCTTCGATTCCGACGAGGCCGAGCGGCAGCGCGACGCCGGCCGCAAGGTCCTGCTCTGCCGGGTCGAGACCAGCCCCGAGGACATCCACGGCATGCACGCGGCCCAGGGCATCCTGACCACGCGCGGCGGCATGACCAGCCACGCGGCCGTGGTCGCCCGCGGCATGGGGCGCCCCTGCGTCGCCGGCGCCGGCGAGCTGAGGATCGACTACAAGACCGGCGTCATGCGGGTTCGCGACGTCGAGGTCAGGGCCGGCGAGATGCTGACCATCGACGGGGCGACCGGCGAGATCATGCTGGGCGAGGTGCCGACGATCCAGCCGGAGCTGTCCGGCGACTTCGCCAAGCTCATGGTCTGGGCCGACCGGATCCGGCGGCTCAAGGTGCGCACCAACGCCGAGACGCCCGGCGACTGCCGCACGGCCGTCGAGTTCGGCTGCGAGGGCATCGGCCTGTGCCGCACCGAGCACATGTTCTTCGAGGCCGGACGCATCGTCGCCGTGCGCGAGATGATCCTGGCCGAGGACGCCGACGGCCGGCGCAAGGCGCTCGACAAGATCCTGCCGATGCAGCGCGACGACTTCGTCGAGATCTTCCGGATCATGCGCGGGCTGCCGGTCACGATCCGCCTGCTCGACCCGCCGCTCCACGAGTTCCTGCCGCACGGCGAAGAGGAGATGGCCGAGGTCGCCGAGGCGGCCGGCGTCGGCGTCGAGAAGCTGCGCACCCGCCTGCTGCGGCTGTCCGAGACCAACCCCATGCTCGGCCACCGCGGCTGCCGGCTCGGCATCACCTATCCCGAGATCTACGAGATGCAGGTGCGGTCGATCTTCGAGGCCGCCTGCCGGGTGCAGAAGGAGTCCCGGGAGACGGTCGAGCCGGAGGTCATGATCCCCCTGGTCGCCATGCCGCGCGAGCTGGAGATCCTCAAGGTCCTGGTCGACCGCGTCGCGCGGGAGGCCATGGAGGCCGCCGGCGTCGAGGTCGCCTACCTGGTCGGCACCATGATCGAGCTGCCGCGCGCCGCCCTGCTGGCCGGCAAGATCGCCGAGGCGGCGGAGTTCTTCTCCTTCGGCACCAACGACCTGACCCAGACCACCTACGGCCTGTCGCGCGACGACTCCGGCAACTTCCTGCCGGCCTACGAGCAGCTCGGCATCGTCAAGCAGGACCCCTTCATCAGCCTGGACCAGGAGGGCGTCGGCGAGCTGGTGCGGATCGCCGCCGAACGCGGCCGCAAGACCCGCGAGGGCATCAAGCTCGGCATCTGCGGCGAGCACGGCGGCGACCCGGCCTCGATCCGCTTCTGCGAGTCGGTCGGCCTCGACTACGTCAGCTGCTCGCCCTTCCGCGTGCCGATCGCCCGCCTGGCCGCGGCCCAGGCGGCCCTGGCCGAGCGCGAGCGGGACGTCTGAGGCCGCGGGCCCTTGGGGTCAGCGGGCGACGCAGCTTTCCGACAGCCACAGGGCCAGTTGCTCTTCCGTCATGTCGCCGGCGGCGAGATCGCGGATCGCGACGAGGAGTTGACCGTTGGGGGCGGTGAGCTGAAAGCCGTTCTTCATGAGGAAGACGCCCATGGCAATCGCCGCGGTCCGCTTGTTGCCGTCGACGAAGGGGTGGTTCTTCGCGATGCCGAAGGCGTAGGCCGCCGCCAGGTCGAAGATGCTGGGCTCGCCGTAGGCAGCCTTGTGTAGCGGACGGGCCAATGCGGCCTGCAAACCACCCTGGTCCCTGAGTCCGGCTATGCCACCATGCTCGTCGAGGGAGCGAAGATGGAAGGCGCGGACGGCCTCTTCCGTCAACCAGCGCGCGGTCACTTGGCCAGTTCGCGCAGGGCAGGGCGGTACTTATCCATGAACTCTTCGGCCAGCTCCATCTCTTCGGCCAGATCGGCGCTGTACGGCCGGACCTCGAAGCCCTGCTCGCTCGGCACGAGCTGGAGGTGGTCGCCGACCGAGACGCCGAGGGCGTCGAGCACCTCGCCGGTCAGCACGACGCCTGCGGAGTTGCCGATCTTGCGGATCTTGAGGGTGTGCATCTCCGGGCTCCCATGCTGCGCGTTATAACATCGGTTCTAACATAAGCCGGGAGGCGGGCGCTGTCGAGTGGCCTCAGGCGGGTTTCGCGATCTCAGGCGGGTTTCGCGAACAGGCCGCTGGTCACGACGACCCGCTCCTCCGCGAGATTGCGTGCCAGATTGGCGGCCATCTCGCGGAACTCGGGGCCCTGGAGCGTGTGGGCGCCGGGCGGCAGCGAGCGGCCGGCGGCCTTCAGCTCGGCTGCTTCGCGCCGCTGCGCCTCGATAGCGGCGCGGACGACGGGGGTGCGGTCCTGCCAGAGCCGGCAGGTCAGGCCGGCGCCCTCGATCAGCGCGCGCACCTCGCCCGGCGCCAGCAGGTGGGAGGCGCCGGCCTCGCTGGCCCAGGGCACCGGGAAGTGCGGCTCCCCGACGGGGCCGAGCTGCAGGTCGAGCAGCAGGAAGTGGCCGCCCGGCGCCAGCACCCGGGCGACCTCGCGATAGAGCGTCGCCTTGTCGGGGATGTTCATCGTCGCGGCCTGGAGCAGCACCAGCGGAAAGGCCCCCTCCGGGAAGGGCAGACGGGTCGCGTCGGCGCAGGCGAAGACCGCCGCCGCTCCGGTTGCCCCGGCGAGCTCGCGGGCGTCTGCGCAGAAGCTCTCGGTGAGGTCGATGCCGACCGCCGCGGCGCCGCGCGTCTCGGCCAGGTAGCGCGCCGGGCCGCCGAGCCCGCAGCCGAGGTCGAGGAAGCGCGCGACGCCGCGCCAGTCGATCAGGTCGGCGAGCTCGTCGGTCGCCTCGCGGCCGCGCGGGTGCAGCTGGTCGAAGGCGGCGAGGTCGGCCGCGCTCAGGGGGCCGTCGCCCTTGGCCTCGGCCGCCAGCGCCAGGATGCGCGGCGCCAGCCGGCCGCGGCGCGCGTAGTGGGCGGTGACGGCGGCGCCGGAGGCCATCTCAGAAGCGCTCCTCGCCGGTCACGCGCTGCGGGTCCGGGAAGTCGCGGTAGAGCGCGAAGGAGACCCGGGCGATCTTGGAGTTGACGGCGTGGTGCAGTCCCTCGACGGGGTCGCTACGCGTCGAGACCCGGGTGAAGGCGTGGTCGAGCTGTTCCAGGTCGGCGAACTCCATGATCAGCTGGAACTCGCCGAGCTCGCGCGGCCCCAGGCCGAGCTTGCGGCGCAGCAGGCGCCAGCTCTCGATCAGGCCCTGCTCGCGAAGCTGCCCCAGGTAGCCCTCGACAGCGCCGGCGAACTCCAGGTCGCCGGTGCCGGGCTTCAGGTCGAAGAAGCCCTGGTAGACGGTCATGCCCCGGCGTCCGCCTCGTACTCGAGGTTGTGGGCGGGCAGGGTGTCCTGGAAGCGCACCGGACGGCCTGACGGCGCTCCGTTCAGGGCGCCCTCGCGCATCACCGCCCGGCCGCGGATCCAGGTCATCACCGGCCAGCCGGTCACGCTCATGCCCTCGAAGGGCGACCAGCCGCACTTGGCGGCGAGCCAGTCGCCGGTGATCTCGCGCCGCGCGGCGAGGTCGACGACGGTCAGGTCGGCGTCGTAGCCGACCGCGAGGCGGCCCTTGCCGGCGAGCTGGTAGATCCGCCCGGGGCCGTGGGCGGTCAGGTCGACGAAGCGCTCCAGGGTCATCCGCCCGGCGGCGACATGGTCGAGCAGCAGGGGCACCAGGGTCTGCACGCCCGGCATGCCGGAGGGCGTGCGCGGGTAGGCGACCTGCTTCTCCTCAAGGGTGTGCGGCGCGTGGTCGGAGCCGACGACGTCGAACAGGCCCTGGCGCACGCCGTCCCACAGAGCCGCGCGGTGCTCGGCGCCGCGGATCGGCGGGTTCATCTGGGCCAGGCTGCCGAGCCGCTCGTAGCAGTCGGGCGCCTCCAGGGTCAGGTGCTGGGGCGTCACCTCGCAGGTCGCGATGTCCTTGTTGGCGGCCAGCAGCGGCAGCTCCTCGGCGGTCGTGACGTGCAGCACGTGGACCTTGCGGCCGGCAATGCGCGCAAGGCGCAGCAGCCGCTCGGTCGCCAGGCGCGCCGTCTCGGCGTCGCGCCAGACGGGATGTTGTGACGAATCGGCGCCGTCGCGCACCAGGGCCAGGCGCTCGCGCAGGCGGGTCTCGTCCTCGCAGTGCACGGCGACGCGGCGGCGGCCGTGGCGCAGCGCCTCCAGCAGGGTCTCGTCGTCCTCGACCAGCAGGCTGCCGGTCGAGGAGCCCATGAAGATCTTGACCCCGCAGCAGCCCGGCAGGCCCTCGAGCTCGGCCAGCTTGTCGGCGTTCTCGGCCGCGGTGCCCATGAAGAAGGCGTGGTCGGTCCAGGTCCGGCCCTCGGCGCGCCGGACCTTGTCGGCCATGGCCGCGGCGTCCAGGGTCGAGGGCTTGGTGTTGGGCATCTCGAAGACCGCGACCACGCCGCCCATCGCGGCGGCGCGGGTGCCGCTCTCCAGGTCCTCCTTGTGCTCCAGGCCGGGCTCGCGGAAGTGCACCTGGGTGTCGATCACCCCGGGCAGGACGGTCAGGCCGCGGCAGTCGACCACCTCGGCGGCGCTGGCGCCGCCGACGTCGCCGATCCGTGCGATCCGGCCGTCGGCCAGCGCGAGGTCGCCTTCGGCCAAGCCGTTGGGCGTGAAGATCCTGCCGCCGCGCAGGATCGTGTCGAAGCTCTGGGCCACCGCGCTCGCCTCCCGGGCTGTTGGCTGTCCGGTCGCAGCCTAGCCCAAAGCAGCCCTCGCGCTAAACCTGGATGTCGGTATGGTCGGGCTGCGCCGCGCGATGCGACGGCCCGGCGGTCTCCCGGGCCGCGGGCGAATCGGGCAGGACCAGCCCGCCGAGGCGCACGTAGGCGTCCAGCCAGCGCGCCAGGGAGCGGGCCTCGGCATGGCCGGCGTCGAAGCTGGCGCGGCCCTCGGCGGCGAGGCGGTCGTAGAGCAGCGGGTCGTCGAGCGGCCGGAGCAGTGCCTCCGCCAGGTCCGCGGCGCCGGTCGAGCGGGCCAGGATACCGTTGCCGGCGTCGCGCACCAGGCCGCTGGCCCCCGGGGCGCCGGCGGCGACCACGGGCTTGCCCCGGGCCCAGCCCTCGACGATGCCCAGGCCGAGGCCGTCGGCCTCGGCGCTGCACAGCACCAGATCGGCGGCCGCCAGGGCGCGGGCGCGATCGACGTCGGGGCCGAGCTCGCGCAGCGGCACCTGCAGGCGCAGCGCCAGCCGGCTCTGCCGGCGGCTGCCGCCGGGGATCCACAGCGTCGGCAGCGGCAGCCGGCGCGCGGCGAGCAGCACCTCGCCCAGAGCCTCGAGGTTGAGCGCGAACGGCAGGGCCACGACCGTCGCCGCCTCGGCCGTCGCCAGGGCGCCGCGCGGCAGCGGCTCGACCAGGTCGCCCTCGGCGAAGAGCGGCAGCGGCCGCAGTCGCTCCTCCGGCCAGCCACGCTCGACCGCGCGCCGGGCGATCTCGGGCGAGAGCGCGACCAGGTAGCGGCAGCGGCGCAGAGCGACCGCGTCGTCCGCCTCGCCGGCAATGCCGACCGTCGCGGCGTCGCAGCGCGCCGGCAGGCGGGCCGCGGCCTCGGCGCCCCAGACGGCGATCAGGTCCGGCTTGAACAGGGCCAGCTCGTCGGCGAGCGCGCGCCGGCTGCGCGCGATCCAGGCGGTGCGGTCGAGCAGGCGGCGGTAGGGCAGCGCCAGGGTCGGGCGGCCGAAGTCCGCCAGGCGCTCCCAGCCGGGCCGCTGCGCCAGGATCAGCTGCTGGCGCAGCTCGTCGGGCAGCGCGAAGGCGCCCGCGACCTGCTCGAACAGGCGCGCCCTGGGGCCGTCGTCGTAGGGACCGGCGAAGATCTGGCTGATCCGCATGGTCTTCCTGCGCTGGTGCGGAAGCCTTTGTGCGGGTCGAGTGGTTAGCGGAGCGTCAAGAGCGCCGGGAATTCGCCGTGCGCGCCAGCAGGGCCTGCGCCGCTGCCAGGACCGGCTCGACCTCGAGCGTCTCCATGTAGCAGCGGGTCCGGTGCGCGAAGTCGAAGCCGGGCTGGCGGGTCAGGGCCTCGAAGCTCTCCGGCGTGCGCACGTAGGCGGCGTGGGGCCCCCAGGGCGCGTAGCGCGCCTCGGGGCTGGGGCCGAACAGGCCGAGGGTCGGACAGCCGGCGGCGGCGGCCAGATGCATCAGGCCGCTGTCGTTGCCGACGTAGAGCCGGCAGCGCGCCAGCACCGCGCCCAGCACCGGCAGGGGCGCTTTGCCGACCAAGTCGATGCGGCGTTCGCGCGGCAGGGCGGCGAGCAGCGGATTGGCCTGGAGACGCTCGTGCTCGGCGGCGATCACGACGACCGGGGCCCCGGGCAGGGGTCCCTCGGGGCCGGTCAGGGCCAGGGCCAGCTCGGCGAAGCGCTCGGCCGGCCAGACCTTGCCGGACCAGTTCGCGCTCGGGCCGATCGCCAGCAGCGGCCCGTCCCCGGGCGGCAGCAGCCGCTCGGCCAGCTCCTCGCTGGCGCGGACCGGCCAGAGCCGCGGCGCCGGCGGCGGCGTCTCCTCGCCGAGCAGGCGGCCCAGCTCGACGACCCGGTGCTCGGAGCGGTCCTTGCGGCCGATGACGTAGCGCCGGCGGGCGGGCAGCAGCCAGGCCAGGGCCGAGGCGCGCAGGTCGCAGACGACGCCCCAGCGATAGCGGGCCAGCCGGCTCCAGAGCTGCAGCCAGTGCAGGCCGTAGCGCTTCTTGCGAAGCACCACGATGCGCTCCAGCCCCGGCAGGCCGGCGAAGATCGGCGCCGCCACCGGGCCCGCGACCACCGTCACCCGGGCGCCGGGATGGCGCTCGAGCAGGCAGGCCAGCGCTCCCGTCGAGAGCACGGCGTCGCCGAGGCGGGTCGAGGTGACGAAGAGCAGGCGCATGGGGCCGCGCTGTGGGTTTGCGAGGGAAGGGCGCCTTATAGGCGATCGGGCGCCCCCGTGCCATGGCTTGTCAGGCCAGGCGCCGCACGCCACCTGAAGTTTCCAGGCGGCTGCGACAGCGAGCGAGAGGAGCCTCATGACCGAGCGAGCCGGCGAACGATTTGCCTTTCTACCCGAGGGCCGCACGGTGCTCTCGATCTCCGGCCCGGACCGCGTCGCCTTCCTGCAGGGCCTGGTCTCCAACGACGTCGCCAAGGCCGGCTGCGAGCGGGCGCTCTGGTGCGCCTTCCTGACGCCTCAGGGCAAGTACCTGCACGACTTCTTCCTGGTCGGCCACCGCCGGCACGACGGCAGCGGCGAGGATGAGCTGCTGCTCGACGTCGAGGCCGGGCGCGCGCCCGACCTGCTGAAGCGGCTGAAGCTCTACCGGCTGCGCTCCAAGGTCGAGCTCGCTGAGCTGAGGGACGGTTGGACCGTGGCGCTGGCCTATGGCGACGGGGCCCTGGAGGCCCTGGAGCTGCCGGAGGCGCCGGGCGCGGCGCGGCCCTGGCACGGCGGCACCGCCTTCGTCGACCCGCGCCTGGCCGCCGCCGGCGCCCGCCTGCTGCTGCCGCGCGCCGGTGCCGAGGTCGGCCTGGCCGGCGCCGGTTTCGCGCTCTCCGGCGCCGCCGAATGGGACCGCCGGCGCTTGGCGCTCGGCCTGCCCGACGGCAGCCGCGACCTCGAGATCGAGAAGACGACCCTGCTCGAGGCCGGCTTCGACGAGCTCGGCGCCATCGACTGGCAGAAGGGCTGCTGGATGGGCCAGGAGCTGACCGCCCGCACCCGCTACCGCGGCCTGGTCAAGCGCCGCCTGCTGCCGGTCGCCCTGGGCGGCGGCGCCGAGCCGGGCACCGCGATCACCGCCGGCGGCAAGGAGGTCGGCACCCTGCGCTCGGTCGAGGGCGACCGCGGGCTCGCCCTGCTGCGCCTCGAGGCGCTGGAGGCCGGGTCCCTGGAGGCCGGCGGCGTCACCGTCGAGCCCCGGGTCCCGGACTGGGCGGCGATTCAGCGGCCGGCCGCCGCGAAGGGCGCCTGAGCGAAGGCCAGCGACGGCAGGCCGCGCGCCTTCAGGCCCTCGCGGCCCCAGCGCTCCAGGATCGCCGCGCGCAGCCAGGCCTCGGCCTGGACGTGGCGCCGGGCGGCCAGCCGGCGGTCCTCGCCGAGCCAGGCGAAGTGGTCGTCGACCGCCGCCAGCAGCTCCGCCACGCCGGTGCCCGCTTCGGCCGAGAGCGCCAGGGTGCGGACCGGCCACCCGTCCTCCGGCTCGGCCAGCGAGAGCGCCCCGGCAAGGTCGGCGAGCGCGCGCTGGGCGACGGCGCCCATGTCGGCCTTGGTGACCACGGCGACCTGCGGGATCTCGACGATTCCCGCCTTCATGAACTGAAGCGAGTCGCCGCCGCCCGGCTGGACGCAGAAGACCACCGTGTCGGCGATGCCGGCGACGTCGGTCTCCGACTGCCCGACCCCGACCGTCTCGACCAGCACCCGGTCGAAGAGCGCGCGCATCAGCACGGCCGCCGACCAGGTGATCTCGGCGAGGCCGCCGAGCCGGTCGCGCGCCGCCATCGAGCGCACGAACAGGCCCTCGTCCTCGGCGTCGCTGCGCAGGCGCAGCCGGTCGCCGAGCAGCGCCCCGCCGGAGCGCCGGGACGAGGGATCGACGGCGATCACCCCGACCCGCTCGCCGCGCGCCCGGTAGGCCGCGACCAGCCGCCCGGTCAGCGTCGACTTGCCGACGCCCGGCGGCCCGGTGAGGCCGACGACCTGGGCCCTCGGCTCGGCGTAGGCGGCCTCGAGCAGGGCGACCACGTCCGCGGCCTCCGGCGCCGATTCCAGCCGCGCCAGCGCACGGGCCAGCGCGACCTTGCCGCCGGCGCGGAGGGAAGCGAGGGAAAGCGGGGGGAGGGGAGAGCTCGGCATCGGGGCGAGCATGGCAGCGGCCCGATTCCGGGACAAGCCGCCCCGCTGGACCTTCTCACCCGGCGCCCCCATCTCCCACGCCATGACGGAAGGTGAAAGAGACGACCGCGGCGCGTCCCGGCGCGAGCCACCCGGAAGCGCCGAGGTGCGCGGCTTCGGCGACGAGGGCGCGCGCTTCGGCGGGCGCATGCGCCGCTTCGCCCGGGTCGGCGGCGAAGTCGGCTGGCTCGCCGCGCAGCTCGCCGGCAGCCGCGTGCTCGGCACGACGCTCGACAAGGGCCGGCACTCGCAGCAGCTCAAGGCGGCGCTGGGTGGCCTCAAGGGGCCGCTGATGAAGGCGGCGCAGATTCTGGCGACCGTTCCCGAGGCGCTGCCGCGCGAGTACGCCGAGGAGCTGCGCCAGCTGCAGTCGAACGCGCCGCCGATGGGCTGGCCCTTCGTGCGCCGGCGCATGCGCACGGAGCTGGGGGCGGGCTGGGAGCAGCGCTTCGACTCCTTCGGCCGGGAGGCGGCGGCCGCGGCCTCGCTCGGCCAGGTCCACAAGGCCGAGGCCGGCGGCCGGACGCTGGCCTGCAAGCTGCAGTATCCCGACATGGCCTCGGCGGTCGAGGCCGACGTCCAGCAGCTGCGCCTCGCCTTCTCGGTCTACCGCCAGTACGACCGGGCGATCGACACCTCGGAGATCTACGCCGAGCTGACCGCACGGCTGCGCGAGGAGCTCGACTACGAGCGCGAGGCGCAACACATGGCGCTCTACCGCCTGATGCTGGCCGGCGAGACCGGCGTGACGGTGCCCGAACCGGTCGCGGAGCTGACCACCCGGCGCCTGCTGACCATGACCTGGCTCGAGGGCCGGCCGCTGCTCGAGGTCGCCCAGGAGCTGTCGGGGTCGCAAGGCCAGGAGCGGCGCGACGCCATCGCCCTCAACATGTTCCGGGCCTGGTACGTGCCCTTCTACTATCACGGCGTGATCCACGGCGACCCGCACCTGGGCAACTACTCGGTGCGCCCCGACGACGGCGTCAACCTGCTCGACTTCGGCTGCATCCGGGTGTTCCGGCCGGACTTCGTCGAGGGCGTGATCGACCTCTACCGGGCCTTCGAGACCGACGACGAGGCGCTGGCGATCAAGGCCTACGAGTCCTGGGGCTTCGCCGGCATCGCCGACAAGCCGGACCTGATGCAGGCGCTGAACATCTGGGCGCGCTTCCTCTACAAGCCGCTGCTCGAGGACCGGGTGCAGTCGATCATGGGCGAGCGCGGCTCGATGGAGGGCGCCGAAGCCGCCGGGCAGGTCCACAAGGAGCTGCGCCGCCTGGGCGGCGTCAAGCCGCCGCGAGAGTTCGTGCTGATGGACCGCGCGGCGATCGGCCTGGGCTCGGTGTTCCTGCACCTCAAGGCCGAGATCAACTGGCACCGCGTCTTCCAGGAGCTGATCGCCGGATTCGACGCCGCGGCCCTGGGCCGGCGCCAGAAGCAGGCGCTGAAGCAAGTCGGGCTGGCCGAGGAAATCCCCTGAACGTCGCGCGACGCTCGATGGCCCTTCCCTAGGGTCCCGGTCTTTGCCACAAGGTCCGGGGCAGGAGGCGACGCGCCGCATGATCAACGTCTACCGCTATCGCCCAGAGGGGGGCGACCGGGAGGGGGGTGACCCGGGGGGTGCCGAGCCGTCGGTCGAGCGGGTCGCCTTCGCGACCGGCGACGTCGTCCCCGAGGACGCCGTCTGGATCGACGCGGTCGCGCCCGACGCGGCGGAGCGCCAGGCCCTCGAAACCGCCCTCTGGCTGTTCCTGCCGACCCGCGAGGAGGCCAGCGAGATCGAGCCCTCCAGCCGGCTCTATCACGAGGCCAACGCCGTCTACCTGACGGTAACCGCCCTGGTGAGAGCCGAGAGCGAGCTGCCGGAGGTCTCGCCGGTCACCTTCGTGCTGGCCGGTCAGCGCCTGCTGACCCTGCGCTACGCGGACCCGCTGCCGTTCAAGGCCTTCGCCCAGTACGTCCTGCGCAACCCCGAGAGCTGCGTCAGCGCCCAGGTCACCCTGGCCGGGCTGCTCGACGCCCTCATCGACCGCGTCGCGGACGTCCTGGAGCTGCAGGGGGCGGCCCTCGACGCGATCGGCCGCAAGGTCTTCGAGCAGCCGGCCGTCAAGGCGGGCCGGCGCGACTATCCCGGCCTCTTGACCGCGCTGGGCCGGGTCGCCGACCTGACCGGCAAGGCCCGGGAATCGCTCTCGACGATCGAGCGCGCGCTGCTCTACGTCTCCACGGTCGCGCGGGAGCCGGGCAAGGCCGAGGCGCCGGCCGGTCACGACCGAGACGCCCAGCACGGCGCCGGCAAGGTCGCCGACCGCAAGGCCCCGTCGCGCGACGGGCTGTCGAAGGCGACCCAGGTGCGGCTCAAGACGCTGGTGCGCGACGTCGAGACCCTGGCGGACTACACCGACTTCCTGTCGGGCAAGGCGGATTTCCTGCTCAACGCCGTGCTCGGCCTGATCGCCAACGAGCAGAGCGGCATCATCAAGATCATCTCGGTCGTCTCGGTGATCATCATGCCGCCGACCCTGATCGCCTCGATCTACGGCATGAACTTCCAGAACATGCCGGAGCTGGGCTGGCCCTTCGGCTACCCGCTGGCGCTCTTCGCCATGCTGGTGGCCGGGCTGATCCCCTACCTGATCTTCAAGCGGCGCGGCTGGCTGTAGGCACGGTTCCGGGCGCCGGCTTACTGGGCGGCTTGCCGGCCACTGCTCTGCGGCACCTCGCCGACGGCATCCTGGCAGTAGAGCTCGTAGAGCAGGCCGATGACCCGCTCGGTCTCGTTGCTGGCGAGCTTGTAGAAGATCTGCTTGCCGTCGCGCCGGGTCTCCACGAGCGCTTCGTCACGCAGGATCGCCAGCTGCTGGGAGAGCGTCGGCTGGCGGATCTTGAGCACTCCCTCCAGCTCGCCGACGCTGCGCTCGCCCTGGGAGAGGATGCAGAGGATCAGCAACCGGTTCGGGTTCGCCAGCGTCTTCAGGAAGCGCGAGGCCTGCTCGGCGTTGGACATCATCCGGACGGGGTCGATCATGGTGGCCTTTTTCCGCATCGGATCGGCTGCCGCCCGGTCGGGCGCGCACCGGGCGTCCGCTGTAGAGCAGCTTCTATCTTGGTTCGCGGCGCGGTTACCGCAATGGCCCGCTCGGCGCCACCCCATTTCCTTCCCGTCCGGCGAGCGGGCGCAACCGCTGCGTCACCGAGGAGCCTTCCGCGTTGCCGCCTCGGTGGGTAGGCTGGCACCCAGCTGACCGGGCGGAACCGGCAGCCGAACGAAGCGCAAGAGGAAACGGGAGTCCAGAATGCGAAAAGCCCTTCTCACTGCTGCAGGCCTTCTGCTCGCTTTCGCCGTCCAGCCCGCCTCGGCCGAGGGCGACGCCGCGGCTGGCGAGAAGGTCTTCGCCCGGTGCAAGGCCTGCCACACCGTCGATGAAGGCGGCGCCAGCCGCGTCGGCCCCAATCTGCACGGCGTCGTCGGCAGACCGGCCGCTGCCAAGGAGGGCTTCAAGTACTCCAAGGCGATGACCGAGGCCGGCGAGGGCGGGCTCGTCTGGAGCGAGGAAGACCTCGCCAAGTACCTCGCCGACCCCCGCGGCTTCATCAAGGGCAACCGCATGGCCTTCCCCGGCCTCAGGAAGCAGGACGAGCTGGACAACGTGATCGCCTACCTGAAATCCAACGGCTGAGCCGCCGGCCGGCGCGCTCCGAAAGGGGCCCCGGCGGTCAGCGGCGGCAGGGCGACGAGGAGTCCGAGTGCGATGGCCAAGCCGGCGCGGCGCCTGACCGGCGCCGACCTTCGCATCCTCCAGGTGCTGCAGCGCGAAGGTCGGATCAGCAACGCCGAGCTCGCCGAGCGGGTCGGCCTGTCGCCCTCGCCCTGCCTGCGGCGGCTGAAGCAGCTGGAGAGCGAGGGCTACATCCGCGGCTATGCGGCCCTGCTCGATCGCGGCCGCCTCGGCCTCGGCATCGAGGGCTTCGTGCGGGTCAACATCGAGCGCCACAAGGACGCCGACACCGACGCCTTCGAGCGCGAGGTGCGGCGCCTGCCGGAGGTCGTCGGGGTCTGGATGATGGCCGGCGACATGGACTTCCTGCTGCATGTCGTGGTCACCGACCTGGAGGCCTACGGCCGCTTCACCCGCGACCAGCTGATTCGCCTGCCCGGCGTCAAGGACGTCCATACCTCCTTCGTCATCGAGGCGATCAAGGAACGCGGGGATCTGCCCTTGACGTTGGAATAATCTGCCAATGCGGCAACAAATGGCGCCGTCTTGGGCAGCTAATGGCCGTGGATTCGCGCTAGGCTGAAGGCTGTCGTCGATCCCCGACGAGGAGGCTTCGATGCGCGCAGAACCGAGCCGGCCGGCAGGCAGTGCTTGCGAAGCCGGCGCGATCCTCTGGGACAAGTCCTTCCGTGGCTCGCCGCGACCGGTCGCGGCCGACTACAGCGTCGAGCAGCGCTGGAGCGAGTACGGGCCCGAGGACCACGCGGTCTGGCGCCGGCTGTTCGAGCGCCAGAGCGGGCTGCTGCCCGCCCGCGCCTGTCCGGCCTTCCTGAAGGGGCTGGCCCGCCTGCCGTTCGGCGGCGAGGCGGTGCCCGACTTCGAGGCGCTGTCCGATGCGCTGGAGCGCACGACGGGCTGGCGCGTCGTGGCGGTGCCGGGGCTGGTGCCGGACGCGGTCTTCTTCGAGCACCTGGCCAACCGCCGCTTCCCGGCGGCGCACTGGATCCGCCGGCCGGACGAGCTCGACTACCTGGAAGAGCCGGACCTGTTCCACGACATCTTCGGCCACGTGCCGATGCTCATGGACCCCGTCTTCGCCGACTACATGCAGGCCTACGGCCAGGGCGGCCTGCGCGCGCTCGGCCGCAAGGTGCTGCACCGCCTCGCGCGGCTCTACTGGTACACCGTGGAGTTCGGCCTGGTCGCCGGCGCCGGCGGGCTCGAGATCTACGGCGCCGGCATCCTCTCCTCGCACAGCGAGACCCTCTTCGCCCTGGAGGACGACTCGCCGAACCGCATCGCCTTCGACCTGGAGCGCGTGATGCGCACCCGCTACCGCATCGACGACTTTCAGGAGAGCTACTTCGTGGTGCGCGATTTCGACGAGCTGCTGCGACTTGCCGAGATCGACTTCGCGCCGCTCTACGACCGCGTCGCGGCGCTCCAGGATGTCGAGCCGGGCAGGCTGCTGCCGGGCGACCGCCTGCTGCACCGCGGCAACGGCCGCTACCACGCCGCCCGACCGACAGTCTAGCGAGGAGCAGAGAGCACGATGGGCCCCTTTCCCAAGGACGGCACGCCGGCCGTCGTCGACGACGTCAATCCCATGGGCACGGACGGCTTCGAGTTCGTCGAGTACACCGCCCCCGACCCCCGGGCGCTCGCCGCGCTGTTCCTGTCGCTCGGCTTCACCGCCGTGGCGCGCCATCGCTCCAAGGACGTGACGCTCTATCGCCAGGGCGGCGTGAACTTCGTCGTCAACGCCGAGCCCGATTCCTTCGCCCAGGCCTTCGCTAAGGTCCATGGCCCCTCGGCCTGCGCCATGGCCTTCCGGGTCGTCGACGCGGCCGCTGCCTACCGTCGCGCCATCGAGCTGGGCGCCAAGCCGGTCGAGAACCGCGTCGGCCCGATGGAGCTCAACATTCCGGCGCTCGAGGGCATCGGCGGCTCGCTGATCTACCTGGTCGACCGTTATGGACCCAAGGGCTCGATCTACGATGTGGACTTCGAGCCGATCGAGGGCAGCGCGGCGGCGCCTGAGGGCGCCGGCCTCACCTACATCGACCACCTGACCCACAACGTCCATCGCGGCCGCATGGACACCTGGGCCGGCTTCTACGAGAAGCTCTTCAACTTCAAGGAAATCCGCTACTTCGACATCGAGGGCAAGCTGACCGGTCTGCGCAGCCGGGCGATGACCAGCCCCGACGGGAAGATCCGCATTCCGATCAACGAGTCGGCGGACGATGTCAGCCAGATCGAGGAATACCTCAAGGCCTACAAGGGCGAGGGCATCCAGCATATCGCGCTGGGCACCGGCGACATCTACGCGACGGTCGAGGGCCTGCGCGCGCGCGGCGTCACCTTCATGGACCCGCCGCCGGACACCTACTACGAAAAGGTCGACGAGCGGGTGCCCCAGCACGGCGAGGATCTCGATCGCCTGAAGCGCAACGGCATCCTCATCGACGGCGCGCCGACCGCCGACGGCGGCCGCCTGCTGCAGATATTCACCGCCACGGTGATCGGCCCGATCTTCTTCGAGATCATCCAGCGCAAGGGCGACGAGGGCTTCGGCGAGGGCAACTTCCGGGCGCTCTTCGAATCCATCGAGCAGGACCAGATCAAGCGCGGCGTGCTGCAGGGCGCGAAGTAGCTCCCGGTCGCCGACGGTGCAGATTGCCTTGGGGCGCACGATTCCCTTGGGACGCGGGATTTCCTTGGGCGCCCTTCTGCTCTAGGGTCGCGCTTCCTCCCGCGAACCAGGCAGCGAATGGACAGGCCGCAGGTGACGAGTTCCGCTTCCGAAGACGACCGCCCGAGCCGCGACGAGGCGGAGGCGGCGGTCCATACGCTGCTGCGCTGGGCCGGGGACGACCCCGCGCGCGAGGGCCTGCGCGACACGCCCAAACGCGTCGCCCAGGCCTTCGAGGAGTGGTTCGGCGGCTATCTCATCGACCCGCAGGACTATCTGAACCGCACCTTCGACGAGGTCGAGGGCTACGACGAGATCGTGGTGCTGCGCGACATCGACTTCGTCAGCCACTGCGAGCACCACCTCGCGCCGATCATCGGCAAGGCGCATGTCGCCTACCTGCCCGATCGGCGGGTCGTGGGCATCTCGAAGCTGGTGCGGGTCGTCGAGGGCTACGCCCGGCGCCTGCAGATCCAGGAGCGCCTGACCAGCCAGATCGCCAAGGCCGTCGAGACGACGCTGCAGCCTCACGGCGTCGGCGTCGTCATCGAGGCGACCCATCAGTGCATGACGACCCGCGGCGTGCGCAAGGAAGGGGTCTCGATGGTCACCTCCTGCGTGCTGGGCAGCTTTCGCAGCGATCGTCGCACCCGCCAGGAATTCCTGCGCCTGATCGGCCACGGCGGCTGACCGGCCGGGGCGGCATCCCGCCGCCCGGCCGAGCCGTTAGCCTCAGCGCGCGGCGCGCGCCGCCGAGAAGGGCACCATGCGCTCCAGCGTCTCGTCCCACAGGGTATAGCGCCACTGCAGCAGTGCCGCCGGCAGATGCATGCTCGGCCCGCTCTGCAGCGCCGGCGTCGCGTCGTAGCAGTCCTGCAGCCGATAGTTTGGCACCCGCGGATTGAGATGGTGGATGTGGTGCAGGCCGATGTTGGCGGTGAACCACTGAAGCACGCGCGGCAGCTTCAGGTGCAGCGAGCCGCCGAGGGCTGCCTGCTCGTAGCTCCAGTTCTCGTGCCGGAGCCAGGCCGTGTTCTCGAAGCGATGCTGCACGCTGAACAGCCAGACGCCGGCGATGCTGGCGCAGACGATGATCGGGATCTGCACGGCGGCCATGGCGGCGAGGCCGAAGATCCAGGCAAGCCCGCCGTAGAAGAGGAACAGGGCCAGGTCGGTCAGGTAGACCGCGTTGCGCTCGCGCCGCCAGTCGGGCGGCATGTCGAAGGGCAGGCGGTAGAGGATCAGGAAGACGAAGGGCGGGATCAGCAGGTTGGCGACCAGCGGATGCCGCACGGCGCGGTAGCCGAGCTGCTGCCAAGGGCTCATCGCGCGGTACTCCTCGACCGTCAGGCAGGAGGAGTAGATGTCGGCGCCGCTCTGCCGGCGATCGAGGTCGTTCCAGACGACATGGTGAATGGCGTGCTGGCGACTCCAGGCCTCGAAGGGGGTCATGGTGAAGAGGCTGCACAGGCGGCCGACCCAACGGTTGGCCGTGCGGCTGGCGAAGAGGGAGCCGTGGCCGCAGTCGTGCTGCAGGATGAAGACCCGCACCAGGAAGCCGGCCGCCAGCGGCGCCAGCGCCAAGGACAGCCAGAAGGAGACGCTGAGGGCGGCGTACATGGCGCCGGCAGTGGCGACCAGGCCGCCCAGGGAGTTGACCAGCTGCCAGATCGCGCGGGGCGCCTGGGCTTGCTGGAAGGCCGCGACCGACCGCTGCAGCTCAAGCGCCTCTTCGCGAGACGGTCGAGCGGATTTCCAGCCCTCGGTCGAGGCGACCGGATTCGAATCGAGCATGTAGAAGTCTTTCGTTTCGCGGGGTCAAATGGGACCGGCGCACCCAGTTCATATGGTACGCCCATAGCCGCGCGTCATCTACCCCGCGTGCAAAGGGAATCGATTCAATCTCGGTGCCTCGCCAGCGGTGACCTGCCGCTCCGCCGGTCCCCGTATGCGTACGGGCTCCATGGCCGCGCGCGAGTCGGCCTGCCGCGGGCTCAGGGCTGGCTGTAGGCCGTCTTCACCGTGGTGTAGAACTCGGCGGCGTAGCGACCCTGCTCGCGCGCCCCGTAGCTCGAGTTCTTTCGGCCGCCGAAGGGCACGTGATAGTCGACCCCGGCGGTCGGCAGGTTGACCATGACCATCCCGGCCTCGCTGTTCCGCTTGAAGTGCTCGGCGTGCTTCAGGCTGGTCGTGGCGATCCCGGCGGACAGGCCGAACGGGGTGTCGTTGGCGACCGCAAGGGCGCTCTCGTAGTCCTTGACCCGGATCACCGAGGCGACTGGGCCGAAGATCTCCTCGCGATTGATGCGCATGCTGTTGTCGGTCTCGGTGAAGAGCGCCGGCTGCAGGTAGAAGCCCTCGGTCTCGCGGTTCAGCCGCTCGCCGCCCCAGGCCAGGCGGGCGCCCTCGTCCTGGCCGATGCGCAGGTACTCCAGGTCCTGGTCGAGCTGGCGCTGATCGACCACCGGGCCGATCTGCGTGCCCTCCTTGAGGGCGTGATCGACGGTCAGGGCCTTCAGCTTGGCGGTCAGAGCCTCGACGAAGCGGTCGTGGACGCCCTCGGTGGCGATCAGCCGGGAGGAGGCGGTGCAGCGCTGGCCGGTCGAGAAGAAGGCCCCGTTGAGCGCCGCGTTGGCGGCGACCTCGAGGTCGGCGTCGTCGAGCACGACGAAGGGATTCTTACCGCCCATCTCGAGCTGGAACTTCTTCAGCGCCTCCCCTTCGATGCAGCGCCGGGCGACCTGCCGGCCGGTCTTGACCGAGCCGGTGAAGGAGATCGCGGCGACCTTGGGCGAGGCGAGGATCGCCTCGCCGACCACGGAGCCGCGGCCCATCACCAGATTGAACACGCCCTTGGGCAGGCCGGCGCGCTGCAGGATGTCGGCCAGCGCCCAGGCGCAGCCCGGCACCAGGTCGGCCGGCTTCATGACCACGGTGTTGCCGTAGGCGAGCGCCGGCGCCAGCTTCCAGGCCGGGATCGCGATCGGAAAGTTCCAAGGCGTGATCAGGCCGACCACCCCGGTCGGCTCGCGCAGCACGTCGGCGATCACCCCGGGGCGCACCGAGGCGAGGCGCTCGCCGGCGACCCGCAGGGTCTCGCCGGCGAAGAACTTGAAGATCTGGCCGGCGCGCGCCGCCTCGCCGATGCCCTCGGGCAGGGTCTTGCCCTCCTCGCGGCTGAGCAGCCGGCCGAGCTCCTCCTTGCGCGCGAGGATCTCGGTGCCCGCGGCGTCCAGGATGTCGAAGCGCTGCTGCGGCGTGCTCCTCGACCAGGCCGGGAAGGCGGCGGCCGCGGCCTCGACCGCCTGCTCGGCCTGGCCCGCGTCGCCCTGGGCATAGAGGCCGACGACGTCGGAGAGGTCCGAGGGGTTGCGGTTCTCGCTGCTGTTCGGGCCTTCGACCCAGTCGCCGTCGATCAGGTTGGCGTGGATGGTCATGGGGTCTCTCCTCCGGTCTTTTGTTCGGCGCCCGGCGCTCGCAGGCGAGGGGATCAGGCGGCGGCGAGGCCGATCAGGGCCTGGCGCTGGATCTGGCGGCTGCGGAACAGAACCATCTCCTGCCAATCGGGCATCTGCGGCGCGAAGTGCGCGCGGATCTCTGCCTTGATGCGCCGCGTCGTGGGATCGTTCCAGTCGACGTTGGTCTCGTTGTGCAGCCAGTGGTCCTGGCGCAGCACCTGCATGCCGCGCGGCGGCGCGTAGGTGCCGTACTCCAGGGCGATGAAGGTGACCGTCTCGCCGAGCAGGCGCTCCCAGCCGTACTCGGCGAGGCCGGTCTTCGGCACCGAGGAGGAGGTGCCGAGCCGCGGCTGGGTCACGGAATCGCCGTACCAGGCCAGCGCGCGCCGGACGTTGATCGAGCCCGGCGTGTGGTCGGCGATCGGCTCGCCGTAGCCGAAGGGGCCGAGGCCGGTGTGGTAGTCGACGACGGCGACCAGGTCGCGACCGGCCAGGTCGTGCTCGGCGACGATGCGCTCCAGGGTGCGCCGAGACCAGGCCGGCTCGCTGCCGCCGAAGAACACGCCGCCGGCGTGGCGGTACTGGCCGCCGGAGCGCGCCATGTTCAGCTGGGTGTCGCCGTGCGCCTCGCGGTAGGCCTGGATCTTCCGGTCCGCCGCGGCGAGGGTCGTCTCGTCGAGCGAGCGCGGCACCAGCGCCTCGTGCAGCTCCTCGTAGCCCGGGTTCTCGGGCAGCGGCTGGTCGAAGTCGACCCAGTTGCGATTGAGGTCGATGCCCTCCTCGGTGACCCGGCGCAGCCAGGCGAAGCCGTAGGGATTGACGGCATGGACGACCAGAACCCCGACATCCGCGGGCAGCGCGCCGCGGCCGTTCTCGATCCAGTCGCACTGGCCGGCCGAGCCGGGGAAGCCCTCGACGCCGTGGGTCGAGGAGACCATGACCAGGACCTTCCTGGCGTCGGCCGGGCCGAACCAGGCGACGTCGGTCGCCAGCTCCTCGCCGTGGGGCCCCTGGTGCGGGTTGGCGTAGCTGGTCGGGGCGACGCCGGCGGTCTCGCAGGCGGCCAGGAACTTGCGCCGCGCCTCTCGGTAGTCCTCGGCGAAATAGGTTCCGGCGGCGGTCAGCAGGTCCATGCGGCTTGTCTCCTGAAGGGGCGGGCTCCCGCGGGCCCTGCGTCGGCGGGGCCCGGGGAAAGGCGAAGCGCCAGAGCCTAACGCGTCGCGTGGCAAAGGGAAGGGCTGGCAAGCCTGCGCCGCTGTCGATAGCCTTGCCGGCCTTTCAGGAGGAAACGAGAGACCATGACGAAACCCGACGCGGCGACGCAAAAACGCATTCTCGAGGCGGTCGATGCAGGCTTCGAGGAGCAGATCGGCTTCCTTTCGGAGCTGATCCGCAAGCCGTCGCTGCGCGGCCAGGAGCAGACCGCCCAGGACTTCCTCCACGACGCCTACCGGACGCGCGGCTACGCCGTCGACCGCTGGGCGATCGATCTGGACGCGATCCGGGACCATCCCGGCTTCTCGCCCGTCACCATCGACTACGCCGACGCCTTCAACGTCGTCGCGACGCACCGGCCGCGCGACGAGCGGGGCCGCTCGCTGATTCTCAACGGCCACGTCGACGTCGTGCCGACGGGACCCGCCGAGATGTGGACGGCGCCGCCCTTCGAGCCGAAGCGCGAGGGCGACTGGCTCTATGGACGCGGCTCGGGCGACATGAAGGCCGGGCTGGCCGCCAACCTCTACGCGCTCGACGCGCTGCGCCGCCTCGGCTGGCAGCCGGCCGGCCGCGTCCACCTGCAGTCGGTGGTCGAGGAGGAGTGCACCGGCAACGGCGCCCTGGCCTGCCTGGCGCGCGGCTATCAGGCCGACGCCGCGATCATCCCGGAGCCGGAGGACGACAAGCTGGTGCGCGCCAACTGCGGCGTGCTGTGGTTCAAGGTCACGGTGCGCGGCGTGCCGGTCCATGTCCGCGAGGCCGGCAAGGGTGCCAACGCCATCGAGGCGGCCTACCGGCTGATCCAGGCGCTGCGCGGCCTGGAGGAGCGCTGGAACGAGCGCAAGGGCGACCACCGACACTTCGAGACGCTGGACCACCCGATCAACTTCAACGTCGGCAAGATCGCCGGCGGCGACTGGGCGTCCTCGGTGCCGGCCTGGTGCAGCTTCGACGCGCGCATCGCGATCTTTCCCGGCGTGCGCGCCGCCGACGCCGCGGCCGAGATCGAGGCCTGTCTGGCGGAGGCCGCGCGCGGCGACGCCTTCCTGGCCAACAACCCGCCCGAGGTCGCCTGGAACGGCTTCTTCGCGGAGGGCTACGTGCTGGAGGAAGGCAGCGAGGCCGAGGCGACGCTCGGGCGCGCGCACCTGACCAGCTACGGCCGGTCGCTGGAGAGCTTCGTCACCGCCGGCTACCTCGACGCCCGGGTGTTCGTGCTCTACCAGGACACGCCCTGCTTGGTCTACGGGCCCTACTCCGAGAACATCCACGCCTTCGACGAGCGGGTCAGCCTGGCCTCGCTGAAGCGCGTCACCGGCACGATCGCGCTGTTCGTCGCGGAGTGGTGCGGCCTGGAATCCCTCGGGTAGGCGTGGCGGGAGAAGGGCGGCCGCCCTTCTAGCCTGTTGCAGTGCAGCGAGCTAGACTGGCGGCAGGGACAGCTCGATCCCAGACCCGACGCCAGACCCCCCAGACGCCCGTCCGTGCAGCAGCCCATCGCCATCGGCCACAACCAGGGCCCGCCGCTCGATCCCGAGCGTGGCGCGCGTGTCCGCCTCTGGGAGAAGGCCCTGGCCGCGGCCTGGGATAACCCACCGATCGAGGTGGTCCGCCGCCGCGTCGCGCGGGCCCGCGAGCTCGGCATGAGCTACCGCGAGTACACGGCGGTCCTGCTCGACACCGGCCGGCACCTGTAGCGCGCACCCCGGGGCGAGGCCTGCGGCTCTGCCCCGGGGTGGGGTCCCAGGGGGGCGATGATCCCCCTCAGACCTTGAAGGGCACCACCGTCTGGCGCTGCTCGCCGAGGCCGCTGATGCCGAGCCGGACCTTGTCGCCCGCCTTCAGGAAACGCTGCGGCTTCAGGCCCATGCCGACGCCCGAGGGCGTGCCGGTCGCGATGACGTCGCCGGGCAGCAGGGTCAGGTGGCGGCTGATATAGTGCACCAGGTGGGCCACCGGGAAGATCATGTCGGCGGTGTTGCTGTCCTGGTAGCGCGTGCCCTCGACCTCGCAGAAGACGTCCAGGGCCTGCGGGCCGGGCACCTCGTCGGCCGTGACCAGCCAGGGCCCCAGAGGTCCGAAGGTGTCGAACGACTTCCCCTTGATCCACTGCCCGGTGCCTTCCAGCTGAGCCGCGCGCTCCGAGACGTCGTTGACCACGCAGTAGCCGGCGACGTGCTCGAGCGCCTCGGCTTCCGGCACGTGGCGTGCGCGCCGGCCAATCACCACGCCGAGCTCGACCTCCCAGTCCATCTTGGTCGAGTTCTCGGGCAGCATGATGTCGTCGTTCGCGCCGACGATGGCGCTGGTCGCCTTGGCGAAGAGCACCGGCTCGCGCGGCGGCTCGACGCCCGACTCCGCGGCGTGCTTGGCGTAGTTGAGGCCGACGCAGATCAGCTTGCCGACCGCGCCGACGCAGGGACCGAGCCGCGGCTCGCCCTCGACCTCGGGCAGGCTGCTGGGGTCGAGGTCGCGGAGCCGCGCCAGGCCGTCGGGCGACAGGGCGCGGCCGTCGATGTCGGCGACCGTGCCGGAGAGGTCGCGCAGCCGGCCCTGGTCGTCGAGCAGGCCGGCGCGCTCGCGGCCCGCCGGGCCGAATCGCAGGAGCTTCATTCGAAATTTCCTCCGTCTGGATGGTTCTTGGTTGGAACGAGAAGGCGTCGCCGCGGGCGGCGTCTCAGGGTGTGCGGCGCGGGACCGGCCGGCCTTCGACCGGGTAGGCGGGATCGGTGTAGCCCGGCGTCGAGGGGTGGCCTGGGGAGACCATCCCGTCGATCAGCGTCTCGTCCTCGGGGGTCAGCGCGACCTCGACGGCGCCCAGGTAGTCGCGCCACTGCTCGAAGGTGCGCGGCCCGGCGATGACCGAGGTTATCAGCGGATTGGCGAGCACCCAGGCGGTGGCGAACTGCCCGGCGGTAATGCCGCGCTGCTCGGCGTGCGCCTTGATGCGGCGGGCGAGCACCAGGGACTCGCGGCGCCACTCGGTCTGCATCATGCGCGGGTCCTCGGCGCCGGCGCGTGTGCCGGCCGGCGGTGCGGACTCCGGGTCGTACTTGCCGGACAGGACGCCGCGGGCCATCGGGCTGTAGGGCACGACGCCCATGCCGTAGTAGTCGCAGGCCGGCAGCAGCTCGACCTCCGGCATGCGATTGAAGGCGTTGTAGTAGGGCTGCAGGGCGATGGGGCGGTCGATGCCGGCCTGGTCGCAGAGGTTGCAGATCTCGGCGATGCGCCAGGCGCGGAAGTTGGAGAGGGCGAAGTGGCGCACCTTGCCGGCCGCGATCAGGTCGGCCATGGCGCGCACGCTCTCCTCGAGCGGCGTGCCGGCGTCCTCCTTGTGCATGTAGTAGATGTCGATGTAGTCGCACCCCAGCCGCGCCAGCGATTCCTCGCAGGCCTGCAGGATCCACTTGCGGCCGAGGCCGCGGCGGTTCGGGCCCTCGCCCATCGGGTTGCAGACCTTGGTCGCGAGCACCCAGTCGTGCCGCCGGGCAGCGATGGCCTTGCCGGTGATCCGCTCGGACTCGCCAGCGGCATATTGGTCGGCCGTGTCGATGAAGTTGACGCCCGCCTCGGCCGCATCGGCGACGATCCGCTCGGCCTCGGCGGCGTCGGTGCGCAGCCCGAACATCATCGTGCCGAGACAGATGCGGGAAACATGGAGGCCGCTCTTGCCCATGCGTCTGGATTCCATAATGTCTCCTGTTCTCCCCTTGATTGTGCTGCGAAGAGGTCCCATTGATAGGGGCGGCCGAGTCAGCTCCAAAGCAGGATTGGTCGCGATTCACCCAGAATTCTGAATGGTTTACAAAACATTACGCTTCCCGTCTTGCGAGGATTCGGGCCCTCGGACGCTATTGATACTATGTAGAGGCCATCCCCGTGCCGGTCGTCGGCGCTGCCTGCGATGACGCAAGCAATAACCCCAGGAAGGATCCAAAGACGATGTACCATAAAACCGACGTGCATATCGGGCGCAAGGTTCGTGAACGGCGCGTGGCACTCGGGTGGAGCCAGTCCGATCTAGCGGAGCGGCTCGGAATCAGCTTCCAGCAGGTACAGAAGTACGAGAGCGGCGCCAATCGCATCAGCGGCAGCCGGATCTGGGACATCGCCAACGTGCTCCAGACACCGGTGAGCACCTTCTTCGAAGGCCTCGACGGGCAGGGCGTCTCCACGGAGTCGACCGCGGTGGTCGAGGAGGAGCGGACCTTCGACCGGCAGACCCTCGAGCTGGCGCGCGCCGTCAACCGCATCGACGACGAGCAGGTGAAGACGCAGCTGATCCGTCTGGTCAAGGCCTTCGCCAAGGCCGCCTGACCGAGCGGGCGGCCCGAGCGGCCGATCGGTTCTTGTCGCCCGGCAGGCGTCCCTGCCGGGCGATCCTGCTTGTCCGCTCGGCAGCCGCAACTTGGCGGCGCGCGCGATCAGAGCGTGGCGGCGAAGCCGGCCAGGCGCTTCATGGCATCCTTCAGCACCGCGTCCGGGGTGCCCAGGTTGAGCCGCAGGTGGCCGGTGGCGCTGGCCCCGAAGCCGTCTGCCGGCAGCAGGGCCAGGCCGGTCTCGTCGAGCAGCCGGTTGGCGAACTCGAGGGCACCGAGGCCGCTCTGCCGCACGTCGACCAGCACGAACATGCCGCCTTCGGGCTTCCGGCAGGACAGGCCGGGAATCGCGTTGACCGCCGCGGCAACCTCGAGCCGACGCCGCGCGTAGGCTTCGCGCAGGGCCGGCAGCGCCGCCGGCGCCGCCTTCAGCGCCGCGAGCGCCGCGTCCTGGACGAATTGCGGCGAGCCGTAGGTGTTGGCGATCGCCAGTCGGAACAGGTGCCTGGGCAGCTCTGGATTCGGGCTGACCGACCAGCCGGCGCGCCAGCCGGTCATGGCGTGCGACTTCGACAGGCTGGAAACCACCACCGTGCGCTCGGCGAGCTCGGGCAGGGCGGCCGGATAGGCCGGCGAGTCGCCGTAGGCCAGGTCGGCGTAGACCTCGTCGGAGACCAGCCAGAGGTCGTGGGCGCGCGCGATCTCGCCGATCGCCTGCCATTCCGCGCGACCGAGCACCGCCCCGGTCGGATTGTTCGGCGAGGCGATCAGGAGCAGCCGGCTGTTTGGCGTCACCGCCTTCTCGATGTCGGCCGGGTCGACATGAAAGGCGCGCTCGGCGGGGCTCGGCACCACGACCATGACCCCGCCCGCTGTCGCCACGGTGCCCGGATAGGTCAGGTACATCGGCTCCGGCACGATCGCCTCCTCGCCGGGGCCGAGCAGGCTGATTACGACGCTGAAGAGCGCGTTCTGCGCGCCGGCGGCGATCACGACCTGGTCGGCCGAGGTCTCCCGGCCGGTCTGGCGGGCGTGGCGCTCGGCGACCGCCGCGCGCAGCCGCGGATCGCCGAGGATCGGCGTGTAGCGCGTCTCGCCGGCGTCGAGCGCCGCCTTGCAGGCGGCGACCGCCTCGGGCGGGCTGTCGAAATCGCTGTCGCCGACCGTCAGGATCAGGGTGTCGATGCCGCGCGCCTTGCGCTCCACCGCGCGGAAATGAACGTTCCAGCCATCGGAGCCGTCGAGGGCGAGCCGGGCGACCAGCGGACCATAGCGCATGGAGTTCAGTCTCTCTCTTCCTGTGCCGGCCCGCCGTCCTGCGGGGGACGGTCCGTGCCTACGCTTTCGCGGGAGGGTTCGTCCAGACGCAGGCCGTCGAGCTGCCGTCGGCGCCGTTCGGCATCGTTCTCCTGGCGCTGACGCTCGTCCTTGGTGCGGCCGTGGCGCACCCGGTTGGTCGCGGCCTGTTCCACACGTTCGGCCCGGGCGCGCGCCTTGCGCTGCTGCCGCAGGTTGACGATCTCCGCCATGGCCGCCTCCTCCGTTTCGAGGAACAGGGCTTAGCACAGGCGTGCCAGGGGACATAAGCGACCGCTCGAAGGGGGCGGAGGCCTCTCCCCGGGCGCCAGCTGGCAGCGGCCGCGCGCGGTTTGCCAAGGTCCGGGGCAGCCACTAAGTTCGCAGGGCCACGCGCTTCGCCAACCTTCGGGGCCAGGGACCGGAACATCCTCTTGCGCACGCTTCTGATCGTCGCCGGCGCCCTCCTCGCGCTGCTGGTCCTGGTCGTCCTGTTCGGCCCTCTGCTGGTCGACTGGAACGCCTTCAAGCCGCGCCTGGCGGCAGCGGTCGAGGAGGCGACGGGACGCAGCCTTCAGATCGAGGGCGACCTCCGCTTGAGCGTGTTGCCGACGCCGACGCTCTCCGCCGAGGGCGCGCGCCTCTCCAACGTCGAGGGGGGCTCGCAGCCGACCATGGTGTCGCTGGAGACGCTGGAGGTGCGGGTCGCGCTGACGCCGCTGCTCGGCGGCGACCTGCAGGTCCGATCGCTGGTGCTGGTCGAGCCGACCATCCTGCTCGAGCGTCTCGCGGACGGGCGCGTCAACTGGGATCTCTCGCCGCCGCACGGCGCAGCTCCCGGAACGAGCTCGCCCACTTCGCTCAGCGACGAACCCGTGCCCGAAGGCGAGTCCGAGCCGGGGCATGCAACCCCGCTGTCGGTGACGCTCGACCGGGTCACGATCCGCGACGGCACGCTCGTCTACCGCGACGCGCCGGCCGGCACCGAGGAGCGGCTCGAGGCGCTCGATGCCATTCTGACGGCGGGCTCGCTGCGCGGACCCTTCCAGGTCGAGGGCGAGGCCCGGTTGCGCGGGACGCCCCTCGAGCTCTCGCTCTCGACGGGCCGCCTCGCGCTCGGCGGCGCGACCGCGGTCACGATCAACCTGGCCCTGCCCGATGCCGGCGATGCTAAGGCTCGGTTCAACGGCGAGCTGACGGCGGGCGAGGCGGCCAGCGCGCGCGGCAACCTGACCCTCTCCGGCGAGAGCCTGCTGGCGCTGGCGGCCCTGGCGGCGCCGGGCACCGAGCTGCCGGGCAGCCTGGCCCAGCCCTTCAACCTGTCGGGCCGGCTCGACTACCGGGACGCCCGGCTCTCGCTGGAGTCGCTCGACCTGTCGATGGCCGACACCGCAGTCGCCGGCGCGACCGGCGTGACATTCGGCGACCCCACCGAGGTGACGGCCGAGCTGCGCGTCTCGCGACTGAACCTCGACAGCCTGCTGGCCGACGGCGGCGGCGGCGGCCAGGATCCCGTTCCGCCGGCCGGCGGCTTCAGCCTGCCGGATGGCCTGGTCGGCCAGCTCGACCTGCAGATCGACACCCTCCTCTACCGGGGCGAGGTGGTGCGCCAGGTGCTGATCAACGCCGATCTCCATCAGGACCGCCTGGCGCTCAACCAGGCGCTGGCGCTGCTGCCGGGTGGCGGCAACCTGGTGCTTTCCGGCGACCTGACCGCCGAGGCCGGCGAGCCGCGCTTCGTCGGGCGCGTGGAGGCGACGGCGGATAACCTGCGCGGCGTGCTGGGCTGGCTCGGCGTGGAGGTCGAGGGCGTGCCGGGGGACCGTCTGCGCCGGACCAGCCTGCTTGCCGACCTCGACGCGACGCCGCGGCTCGCCTCGATCACCGGCATCGACCTGGAGGTCGACACCAGTCGGATCACCGGCGGCTTGGCGCTGGCGCTGCGCGAGCGGCTGGGCGTCGGCATCGGCCTGAGCATCGACCGGATCAACCTCGACGCCTACCTGCCCGGTGCCAGCGGGCCGCCGCCCTCGGTCGACTCTGCGGCCGACTCTGCGGCCGACTCTGCGGCCGCCGCGCCGGCGCCCGAGCCCGCGCCGCAGCCGCAGGCAGGCGAGACGGGCGAGGCCGCCGGGCCGGAGCGGGCCGCCGAGTCGCCCGCGGAGACGGGCCGGCATCCGGCGGCTGTCTTGGGGGCGATCGACGCCAATCTCGACCTCACTCTCGGGCAGGTCACCTACAACGGCCAGTCGGCGCGCCAGGTCACGCTCGAGGGCACGCTGCAGCAGGGTCGGCTGACCCTGCGCCGCCTGACCGTCGGCGACCTTGCCGGCGGCGCCTTCAGCCTGTCGGGCGTCTTCACCGGCCTGCCCGAGGCTCCCTCGGTCGAGGACGGCAGCTTCGACATCACCGTCACCGATACCGCCCGCCTCGGCCGCCTGCTCGGCCAGCCGGCGGACGGCGCGCTGGCCCGGCTCGGGAGCCTGCGCGCCAGCGGCAGCGCCTCCGGCTCGGCGGAGGGCTTCACCTACAACGCCGACGTGATGGCGCTCGGCGGCACGATCTTCTCCTCGGGCCGGGTCAGCGGGCTGCCGGACGCCCTGGCAATCGGCGACGCCCGGCTGCAGGCCAACGGCATCGAGGGCGCGGCCCTGGCACGGATCCTCGGCCAGCCCGCGGACTCGCCGCTGGCCCGCCTCGAGCGCCTGGACGTGACCTCGGCCTTCCACTACGGCGCCGGCGAGGCGCGCTACGAGACGCGCCTGTCGGCTCTCGACGCCGAGCTCGTCGCCGAGGGCACGGCGCGCGAACTGGACAGCGGCCTGCCGGAGGTCGACTTCCGCCTGGCCGCCCGCCACGACGACTTGGCGCTGCTGCTGCGCCGCGCCCTCGGCGACTCGCCGCTGTCGCCGGGGGCCGGCGGGCTGGACCTGCGCGCCCGAGTCACCGGCAGTCCGCTGCAGCTGCAGGTCTCCGAGATCAGCGGTGCGGCCGGAGCGACCATCGAGAGCGGCACGCTGTCCCTCGACCTGCTCCGCGCGACGCCCTTCGTGGGGGTCGAGCTGGCGACCGGCGAGCTCGACCTGGCGCGCTTCTTCGGCGACGGCGGCGGCGGTGGCCAGGATCCGGCGGCGCGCTGGTCGCGCCAGCCGCTCGGGCTCGGCGCCCTGCGCGACCTCGACGCCGAGGTGGCGCTCGAGGCCGCCGGGCTGCGCCATGGCGAGCTCGTGCTGGCGCCGGCCTCGCTGCGCGCCAAGCTGGAGGCGGGCCTGCTGACGCTGGAGCGCCTGGAGGGCATCTTCCACGAGGGCCGGCTCAGCGCCCACGGCCGGCTCGACGCCGCCGCCGGCACCCCGACCGCCGACCTGACGCTGGCCTTCGCCGGGGTGGACGCCGGCGCCGTCCTGCGCCCCTTCGGCACCGAGCGCGTGCGCGGCCGCCTCGACCTGGAGGCCGAGCTCTCCAGCCGCGGCAACAGCGAGGCCGCGCTGGTCACGGCCCTCGGCGGCCAGGCGACGCTGGGCGGCGAGCTGACCCTCGAGGCCCAGGCCCAGGAGCAGATCGGCAACATCGTGCTCGGCATCCTCGGCCAGCAGGTCAGCGAGCTGCGTGGCGTCACGAACCCGCTCAACGAGCTGTTCTCGGCCTTCGCCGGCCGGCCCGGTCAGCTGTCGGGCACGGTCCGGGTCGCCGAGGGCGTGGCGACGACCAGCGACCTGCAGCTCGCGGGGCAGGGCGCCCGGCTCCGGGCGCGCGGCACCCTGGCGAACCTTCCGGCCTGGACCATGGCGGTGACGGCCGCGCTCTACCGCGAAGACGCGGGCGAGCCGCAGGTCGAGATCGATCTGGACGGCGCGCTCGACGAGCCGAACCTGCGCCTCAAGGGCGCCGCGCTCTCCATCGCCCCGGGCGGCGGGAGCGGTGGTAGCCGGGGCAATTCCCTGGAGCAGATCCTGCGCAACGCGCTGCCCGGCGCCCGGCAGCAGCCCGAGCCGCCGGCCGACGCCCTGGAGATCGCGCCGGAGGAGCCGGGCGGGGAGCAGGACCAGGCGCCGCCGCACGACAGCCCCCCGCCGAAGCCGGAGGACGTCTTGCGCGGTCTGATCCAGGGACTGGGACGGGGCGGCTGAGCTTAGCCTGGATTTCTCATACTGGAAGGGTCGTCACGTGGGTTATCGTCGGACAGGCAAGGAGAAGCGCGCAGCGCGATGCGGCGCATCGGGCAAGCGCTTCGACGCGGCCTGTGCGGCGATAACCCGCGCCCCCCGGCTGGTTCAGGGGCGGGTCGCTCCTGGCGGGCTCGCCCGCGGCGTCGCAGCCCTCGAGCGTAGCTTCGGCTACGCTCTTCGGGCTTCTCCTGGCGGAGCGAGCCCGCCAGGAGCGATGCCGACCCCTTCCAGTATGAGAA